>JBHHVK010000163.1:0-4652 GCA_046754205.1 Thermodesulfobacteriota bacterium | reverse complement strand
TGCCCGCCGCCATGAGGTCGCCGACAAGCGGGAGGGATATCTTCCCGTCAGGCCTTACGGTGACGACCTTCGATAGGTCCGCGTTCTTCCAGACCGATATTTCGAGCACATCCTCCGGTCCTATCACGTACAGCGGCCTTTCGGCCCGGGCGCCTCCGGGCGCGGGGGGCGTGGCAGCGGAGGCCGCCTGGCCCGGGAAAAAGAAGGCCGCCAGGAACGCCGCCGTCAGGGCCATCGACAGCAGACGCCTGCCCGTCGTTCTTCTCCGTCGTGGTTTCACTCTCGTCATGTACATACCTCTCGTGATATGCGCAAGCGCCGCCGTCTATGTCTGGAGATACTTGAGCCCGCTGGCGCACCTGGAGCCGGAGACCTTTCTCGACCAGACTGTGATCGCGTGCATGTGAACGCCAAGCTCCTCTATGTCGATGTCCACAATCGTATCCACCTCCAGACCCTTTCCACCGTATTCCAGACCTGCACCGCCCGTGGAATAGTCCTTAAGGGTCGCCGAGTGTCTTATTCCTCGGAGGTAAAAAAAAACCCCAACCTCTTTTTGAGACCTGCCGGTCGACCTCCTGTCATAGAGGAGGAACCCGCAGTGGAGGCAGAGGACCTGCTCGCCGTCCCTCGGGGCGTAAAAGGCCTTGCCGCAGTTTGGGCATACCCTTATCTCCATCTCAGGCCCTCTCCTCGCGACAGGTTCTCCGTTCGACGTCCCGGAAACAGCTTCTTGGAATATTCCATGGTATTCCGCAATATCGACTCCAGGCGCCGCCGCGTATGAAAGGAACCGTTGGCGCCGCCACAATGGCTTCATACATAATAGCCGTGTCGAGGCGCAAAGACAATCCATCAATAGCATGATATTTAATGGATTTGGTATGAAAAATTCTACAACCATGGTTGTAGAACATCGTATTAAGCCCGGGCGGGATGCGGCAATCAGGGGGGCTTGTCGCCGGTGCCATACAGTTCTTATCGGCATGGAAAGGCAGGCGCTTTAGGTCTGTTTACTGCGTATCAAGGGGTGCAGGGTCGGCCTGCATGGAGCGTGTCGGGGGGTATTATGGGGGGGGGTGGGGGCGGCGCGGGTGAGGCGGAGGGCAAGGGGAGCGTCAAAAACCGGTCGTACCGGAGCGCTCCCGGTTAAAGACGTTGAACTCCGCGTTCTTTATGGCGTAGGTTATGAGCTCGCCCCTCGTCTTTATGTTGAGCTTCTGGAAGATGCGGTGGAGGTGGGTCTTTACGGTTGGCTCTCCGATGTTGAGCTTGTGGGCGATCTCCTTGTTCCTGTACCCCTCTCCAGTAAGGGCGGCGATCTCCTTTTCCCTCTCCGTAAGGAGGTCGGACTTTTCCCCGCTTATGGCGTTGATGCCCCTTATGAGATTCTTGGTGGTCTTGTTGTCGATCCAGACCTCGCCACTGGCCACGGCCCTGATGGCTTTCTTGAGGAGCGCCGCGTTGGCGTCTCCGAGGAGCACGCCGCTCACTTTCTTCTTGAGCACGGCGGAGATGATGTTCTCTTTCCCGCAGTTGGTGTCGAGGAGGATAACGGCGGGCATGTCGGCCGCCGAGTCGAGGCATGGCATCGAGTTGTAAAGGGTGGTGAAGTCGGTGAGGACTATGTCGTTCTTCGACGACTCGATCCTCTCGGCGGAGCATATCACGCCGTTTCTCAGGACCTCGGTGACGGTAATGGACGAGTCTTCTTCGAGAATCCTGCGGAGACCCTCTGAAAAGAGCATGTTGCTGAACGCCATCATTACCCTGATGTTCTTCATCGCTGGACCTTATCTCCTCGACAGCCGGCACCCACGGGGCCTTCCGGACAGGCCTGAAAACGGTGGATGCGCAGATGAATGGCAGTTCAACCTTCCCGGCAAAGTCAGACGTAAAAGTATCACACGCTCGCTGACTGTCGGCGGGATGCAGGGACAAAAGGGCATCGTCTCGTCCTCACTTCACATATTCTATCAAAAAGGCGTCAAGTTGCAAGTTAAATCGTAATCCGCCGGTTTCTAATTTTTTGATTTTAAAAAGAAAAGTCCCCGAGTGCCATCCGCCCGGAAACGCCCCGAAGGCTCCGCCGGTTATCAATCCCATGTTCATCCCCCATCCACGACCCACGATTACCTACTTATCCTTATCGGGGATTTTCCGGGCGGGTTAAATGCTTTTACAGTTGGGAAGCATTTCTAATAAGACCTTAATCTTCATTTCGGTACCTTGTGATTAAGGTGAGGTCAGCCGTGAGAGTAAAGGTCTGGGACATACAGACCAGGGTCTGCCACTGGGCCCTGGTCGCCTCCTTCGCCGCGGCGTGGTACACGTCGAGGACCGAGTGGCTCCTCGATTACCACGCTTGGGCCGGATACGCCGCGGGCTCGCTCGTGGTCTTCCGGGTCCTCTGGGGCCTCGGTGGAGGCAGGCATTCGAGGTTCTCGTCGTTCCTGCGGGGGTGGAGCTCCATCAGGGGTTTCCTCGCCGGGCTGGTGAGGCTGAAGCCTGACAGGTACATCGGCCACAACCCCGCGGTAGGCTTTATGGTCATGGTCATGCTCGCCACGCTATCGTCCATCGTCATCTCCGGGGTAGTAACCTACGGGGGCGAGGAGGGTAGAGGAATAGCGGCGGGCCTCGTCGGCTTCGACGCGGGGGAGGGCGCCCACGCCTTTCATGGTTACGCGGCTGCGCTGCTTATCTGGCTCGTGGGCATCCACGTAGCCGCAGCTCTCGTCCACGACCTCATCTTCGCCGAGGGGCTTGTACCTGCGATGGTAACCGGGGTGAAGACCCTGAGGCCCGGCGAAAGCCCCCCGGACGGGGGCCGGCAGGAGGCTCCGCCGTGGGAGGGTGACGGCCCGGGGCCGGTAGCAAGGCCGCTTGCCCTTGCTTCGGCGGCGGTCATGGCCTTCGCCCCGCTCCTCTACGCCGCCACCGGCGATGACGCAGGGTTCCGGCCGCCGGATATCATGGACGACAGGGGCGCGGCCGTGGTCATGGACCCGGCGCCCCTGTGGAAGGAGGAGTGCGCAGGGTCCTGCCACGGCGGTTTTCATCCCACGCTCCTTCCGGCGGCGTCCTGGCGCCGGGTGATGAGCGGCCTCGAGGACCACTTCGGCGAAGACGCCTCGCTCGACGAGGACCAGGTCCGCGATATACTCGACTACCTGGTGAGCTCCTCGGCGGAGCGTTCCTCCTCCGAGGCGTCGAGAAAGACGATGAGGTCCATCGACCGGGACGCCCCTGCCGGAAGGGTCACTGAAACGCCCTACTGGAAGCGCAAGCACTCGGGCATACCGGCCGGGGTCTTCTCCCGGGGGTCGGTCGTGAGCGCGAGCAACTGCGCGGCCTGCCACCCGGGGTCGGTCGTAGGCTCATTCGAGGACAGGGACATAAGGATACCAGGTTAATACCACTTAAGAGAGGAGAGAAGGGCCGTGAGATTTATTCTGCCATTGATTCTTGTCGCCATAGCCGCCCTGGCGGCGACTTCCTTCGCCGGAGACAGGCTGGGCCCGGAGATGTCGGCGCTCATGGATTCGTACAGGGCCGATGCTGGAGTAGCCGCCTTCAGCGCCGAGGGCGGCAGAGAGCTTTTCAACTCCACGCGCATGCACTCGAAGAACAACGAGATGAGGGGCTGCACCACCTGCCACACTAAAGACCCTCTGGCGATGGGCAAGACCAGGGTAGGCAAGCCCATAGAGCCTATCTCACCGGCCGCCAACCCCAGGAGGCTGACCGACCCGAAGAAGGTGAAGAAGTGGTTCAGGCGGAACTGCAAATGGGTACTCGAGAGGGAATGCACCCCGAAGGAGAAGGGGGATTTCATAACGTACATGATGTCCTTGTAGGAGGCTGCCATGACTGACAGGAGTGAGTTCATATTTTCCTTGATAACTAAGATCTTCATCCCGGTGATACTCTTCCTCACCTTCGCCATGGGTCTCATAGTGGCGACCCGCGCCCATGCCGACGGATGGGAGCACGGCGGCCACGAGGGGCACGAGTGGGGGGAGAGAGGGGAGGGGTGGGAGAGGGGACATGATGACGGGGAGCGCCGCTCACGGGGGAAGGCGAAGGGTGTGGCGCTGGCGGAAAACCCCCTGTACATGGAGGAGTGCTCGGCCTGCCACATGGCGTACCAGCCCTGGCTCCTGCCGGCGCGCTCCTGGGAGAGGATAATGGACTCAGCCGGCGACCACTTCGGCGAGGACCTCGCCCTCGAAGACTCCGCGTCGGCGGAGATAAGGGCCTACCTTATCGAGAACTCCGCCGAGAACACAAGGGTCCGGAACGAATTGGCGGGCCAGAGGGGCAAGATAATGAGGAAACTCAGGGGGGCGGACCCGGACAGGATCAGGGACGTGCCGTATATCAGGAAGGAGCACAGGAAGATCCGCCCCGAGGTCTTTGAAAGGCCCTCGGTGTCGAGCTTCGCCAACTGCGCTGCCTGCCACCGGACCGCCGGGCGGGGGGACTACGACGAGGACAACGTCAGGATTCCCGGGAAGTAGAAACTTTCAGAAAGTCATAAAGATAGGGCATGTTCCTGAGACTGCGAGTCAATAGTGGCATGCCCTTTTCTAATCCTCCACGGGCGGGGTGAGCTTTTTAAGTATCGCGACCTCGATATCAGTGGACTC
>JBHHVK010000162.1:0-4659 GCA_046754205.1 Thermodesulfobacteriota bacterium | reverse complement strand
GGCGAAGCAGGCCTTGATGTTGGCCTGGTTGCAGTCGTCGACGAAGGTGAAGTCCCTGGTCTGCTCTCCGTCGCCGTTTATCGTCGGGCTTTCGCCCCGGAGGACCGCCGAGACGAAGAGCGGGATAACGGCCGCGTACTGGGAGTCGGGCCTCTGGCGCCTGCCGTAGACGTTGAAGTACCTGAGCGAGACCGTCTCGAGGCCGTAGACCCTGTGGAAGACCCTGCAGTAGTACTCCCCGGCGAGCTTGGAGACGGCGTAGGGCGACTGGGGGTTGGCGTCCATCGTCTCTATCTTCGGCAGCACGGGCGTGTCCCCGTAGACCGAGGAGGACGAGGCGTAGACGAACCTCCTGACCCCCGCCTCCCTGGCGGCGTTGAGCATGACGAGCGTGCCCGTGGCGTTGACGTCGTGGGTGGTCTCCGGGTCCTCCACGGACCTCGGCACCGAGCCGAGGGCCGCGAGGTGGATGACGAAGTCCATGCCGCGGACCGCCTCACGGGCCGTGGCCCTGTCGCGGATGTCGCCCCTTACAAGCTCTACCGACCCCTCCAGGCCCCTGAGGTTTTCAACAAGCCCGGTGGAGAGGTCGTCGAGGACCCTCACCCCGTGCCCTCCGGCGGCAAGCTTTTCGCAGAGGTTCGAGCCTATGAAGCCCGCCCCCCCCGTTACGAGAAAAGTGTTCATTCGTACCCTTATGCGCTATGCCCTTACGATCTTCCTGTTCCTTATGCCCGCGGTGGCGTTCCTCGTATCGACCACGAGCCCGGAGTTGTTGACTATCCACCTGTAGTCGTAGGCCTCGTGGTCGGTGGCTATGAGCACGCAGTCGAACCCCCGGAGCCTCTTTTCCGTCAGGGGGGTGGAGCGCATGGAAAACCCCTTCCTGCCGCTTACGGCCACCGGGATGTGCGGGTCGTTGTAGCTCACGCGCGCGCCCTTTTCCTGGAGTATACTGATGAGGTTCAGGGAGGGGGACTCCCTCAGGTCGTCCACGTCCTTCTTGTAGGCTATGCCGAGGACGAGCACCCTGGACCCCTTGAGCGCCTTGCCCCGGTCGTTGAGCGCCTCCATCACCTTGCCCACCACGTAGTAGGGCATGGAGGAGTTTATCTCCCCGGCGAGCTCTATGAACCTTGTGGCGAAGTCGTACTCCCTCGCCTTCCATGTGAGGTAGAAGGGGTCTATGGGTATGCAGTGCCCTCCGAGGCCGGGCCCGGGATAGAAGGCCTGGAAGCCGAAGGGCTTCGTCTTGGAGGCCTTTATCACCTCCCAGATGTCGATGCCCATGCGGTCGCAGAGCATCTTCAGCTCGTTTACCAGGGCTATGTTGACGGCACGGTAGATGTTTTCGAGCAGTTTGGTCAGCTCCGCGGCCCTCGTCGACGAGACAGGGATGGTGGTATCGACTATCCTGCCGTAGAGAGCGGTCCCGAGGCGGAGACAATTCCTGGAAATCCCCCCCACGACCTTCGGGGTGGTCCTGGTGCTGAAGTCCACCCTTCCCGGGTCCTCCCTTTCGGGGCTGTAGACGAGGAAGAAGTCCTTGCCCGCCTTGAGCCCGCTCTCCTCGAGGATCGGCATGAGGAGCTCGTCCGTCGTCCCGGGGTAGGTCGTGGACTCGAGGGATATGAGCTGTCCGGGCCTCAGGTGCCTTGCGAGCTCCCTGGCCGTGGACTCCACGTAGGTCAGGTCCGGCTCCCTCTTCTTTGTGAGAGGCGTGGGGACGCAGATGAGCACGGCGTCCGCCTCCTTGAGCCTGGTCATGTCCGTGGTGGCGGAAAAGGAGCCGTCCCGGCCCTTCGTGAACCTCGATATCTGCTTCGAAGGTATGTGCTTTATGTAGGACCTCCCCCTGCCCAGGGACTTGACCTTCGCCGGGTCCACGTCGAAGCCTATGACCTTGAACCCCTCCTCGCAGAAACGTATCACTATGGGCAGGCCCACGTACCCGAGGCCTATGACCCCGATGGTAGCCTTGCCGGTCTCTATGTCTTTGAGGAGTCTTTCGTGAACGGTTGGCATCAATCAGCTCCTTTATCCGTTTTTATATTGTATTTCCTGATGAGGTTGTGCAGCGTGGGCCTCGATAGCCCCAGCTCTTCGGCGGCCTTGCTTATGTTGCCGTTGTGCTTGAGTACAGCCATGGTGATGTACCTGCTGTCGAGCCTCTCCCTCGCCTTCTTGATGTCGAGCGAGAGGGCCTCGGCGCCGAGCTGGCCGAGCCCGAGGTCCTCGGCCGTGATTGCGCCGTCCTCGGCGAGCGTCACGGCCCTGCGCATCCTGTTTTCGATCTCGCGGACGTTGCCGGGCCAGCTGTAGGCCGTCAATACCTCCACCGCATCGTCGGTGAAAGTCCTCGGGCCGCCTCTGCCGGCGTACTTCTTCAAAAAGGACCTGGCAAGCAGCAGTATGTCCTCGCCCCTCTCGCGGAGCGGAGGCAGGTCGATGTTGACGACCGCTATCCTGTAGTAGAGGTCCTCCCTGAAGGAGCCCTCTTCGGCGAGTTTCTTGATGTCCCTGTTGGTGGCGGCGATGACGCGCACGTCTATCTCCATCGCCTCCCGTCCCCCGACCCTCTCCACCCTGTGGTCCTGCAGGAACCTCAGGAGCTTTACCTGGAGCTGGGCCGGGAGCTCCCCTATCTCGTCGAGGAAGAGTGTGCCGCCGGCTGCCAGCTCGAACCTCCCCTTCCTCTGCATGTGCGCCCCGGTGAAGGCGCCCTTCTCGTGGCCGAAGAGCTCGCTTTCCATGAGGTTTTCTGGGATGGCCCCGCAGTTTATGGGCACGAAGGGCCTGGCGGCCCTGAGGCTGCTCGAGTGGATGGCCCTGGCGACGAGCTCCTTGCCCGTGCCAGACTCCCCGGTTATGAGCACCGGCACGTCGGTCGTGGCGACCTTGGCCACGGTGGAGTATATCTCCTGCATCTGCGGGCTGGTCCCTATTATCTCCTCGAAAGAGGCCTCCTGGACCCGTTTGCGGAGCTCCCGGTACTCCTCTTCGAGTGTGTGCACGTAGTAGGCCCTCTTGAGTATCGCCTTGAGCTCCTCGATGTCGATGGGCTTGGTGAAAAAATCGTGCGCCCCCATGGATACGGCCCGCAGCGACGACTCGCGGTCCGGGTTGCCCGAGACGACGATGATCTTGGTCGTGGGGTCGAGCTTGAGGACCTCGGTGAGAAGCCTGAGGCCCTCGCTGGTGTCCTCGGGGCTGGGTGGGAGCCCGAGGTCGAGGACTACCAGGGGAGGGGACTCCGCGGCGAGCAGCTCGATGGCCCGCTCCGCATCGGTGGCGAAGTATACGTCGTACTCGTGGACGAGCGCCCACTTCATCTGGGTCCTTATGGACTCGTCGTCCTCTACTACGAGTATCTTGGGTTTGTCCATGTCAGCCATTCGTAAGCCGGTGGCCCCGGGGGCGTCCCGGCCTCCTCGTCCCCCGGGCCGGGGGGCATGTGATGCGCATTCTAACGGATGGGCAGGGTGACGGTACAGGTGGCGCCGGCGCCCGTGGAGCTCTCCATCTCTATGCAGCCGCCGTGTGCCTCAACGATCGCCTTGCACTGGTAAAGGCCTATCCCGAAACCTTTTTGCTTCGTTGACTTGAAGGGTTTGAACAGGACGTTGTTGAGAATGTCTTCCGGGATGCCCGGTCCGTTGTCCCTGACCTTGAGGTTCAGCTTGCCGTCCTGCACCGATGAGGATATCCATACCTTGCCGCGGCCGTTTATGGCCTCGCAGGCGTTGGTGATAATGTTCAAAATTACCATTTCAATCGCAAGGGGGTCAATAGAAATAACCGGGAGGTCCACGGCGTCGTTTATGATATCTATAGGTTTTTTCGGGTATTTCGGGATTTTCTTTAGCGCCCCCTCGAGGACCTCGCCGAAGGGCGTCTCCCTTTTGTCTATCTCGAGCCCCTTGGGAAGGGCCGAGAGCTTTTCTATGAGCCCCTTCATCCTGGCCACCGTGCCGTCTATGGTCCTTATGGCGTCTTTCTGGAACTCCGGGTTGTCTATGTTGAGCTTGGCGTTCTGGCTCACGAGGGAGAGCGAGTTGGTGAGGTTCTTCAGGTCGTGCATGATGAAAAAGGAGACCTTGTTGAAGAGGTCGAGCTCCTTGGCGGTCACCAGGTCGCTCGTCAGCTCGATGTTCTTGAGCTGCACCGCCGCCTGTGTCGTCACGGCGCCGAGAAAGTCGAAGTCGTCGTTCTCGTAGTCCACGCCGGATACGTCGCCGGCCATGAGGATGAAGCCCATGACGTCGGGCCCGGCCACAAGTGGCGCGCAGAGGATGGCGCCGGTGCCTTCCATGACGTCGCGTATCGCACCGTCCCGGGAAGGGGCCTGCCTCGGGGCAGGGCCGGCCTCGGCGTCGGCGAGCATGAAGGGCGCCCTTATGAAGCTCATCGCCTCTATAAGGGGGTGGTCGGACGGGATCCTGTCGAAATCTCCCGGTTTCCTCCCGTCCGTGCTGACATAATCTCCGCTCCGGGGGTCTCGCCTCCAGAGGTAGACGAACCGTGCGCCCGTGGTCTTTGCGACCATCTCCTTCAGGGTTTTGTATATCTCCCCTTCCGATATCTTGGGACTGATCTTCTCTATCGTCTCCATCCACCTGTCCCTGAACTCGTACTTGTGGCTGTAGAAGTGGCGCGCCA
>JBHHVK010000161.1:0-4674 GCA_046754205.1 Thermodesulfobacteriota bacterium | reverse complement strand
CGAACCTGAGCTTCGAGTTCGTCGAGGGAGAGTCCCTGCTCCTGAACCTCGACATGAAGGGCATAGCGGCATCGAGCGGCTCGGCCTGCACCTCCGGGTCCCTCGAGCCCTCTCACGTGCTCATAGCCATGGGCCTGACCCATGAGCTCTCACACGGGTCGGTGCGTTTCAGCCTCGGCCGCGAAAACACCGCCGAGGAGGTCGACTTCCTCATCGAGGAGATGCCTCCCATAGTGGAGCGCATGAGGGCAATGAGCCCGCTCTGGGCGGGCGGAGAGATGAAGCTTTAAGGGAGGTTGCGGCCCGAGGCCGCGGCGGACAGGGTCTTTTACAGGACGGATAAAGGACAATACTAAGGAGAGGACACATGTACAGCGAAAAGGTGATGGACCACTTCTCTAACCCGAGGAACGTCGGCGAGGTGGAAAAACCCGACGGCGAGGGGACAGTCGGTAACCCCGCCTGCGGCGACATCATGAAGCTCACCATAAAGGTCGAGGACGACGTCATCTCGGACGTCAAGTTCAAGACCTTCGGCTGCGGGGCGGCCATAGCCACATCATCCATGGTCACGGAGCTCGTCAAGGGCAAGACGCTCGAGGAGGCGGAGGATATATCCAACAAGACCGTCTCCGAGGCGCTCGACGGTCTGCCGCCGGTGAAGATGCATTGCAGCAACCTCGCCGCCGACGCGCTGCACGCGGCCATTGAGGACTACAAGAAACACCACGAAGAGGGATAAGCAAGGGGTCCGTCAACTGGGACCGCCGCAGGCCCCCGGAGCCACGGCTCCGGGGGTTTTTATTCTGGACCGGTTCCTTCGGGACGGACCGGGTTTTATCAGACGGCAGGGACCGCTAATGGTCGAATCCCTTTGCTTTTGCGCGCTCCGGCGAAAGGCCCTGGCGCGCGTCCCTTTAAGCGCATGATTCCGTAGAATAATCCGGCAATTTAGTTTAAAATATAAAATTATCCTGAAGTTTACTTTGAGGCGACTTGCGGAGATGACCGAAGGGAGAGGCAAGGGAAAGAGGGTCGTCGTGGCCATGAGCGGCGGGGTCGATTCCTCGGTGGCGCTCGCCAGGCTCGTGGGCGAGGGCTACGAGTGCGTGGGCGTGGCCATGCAGCTCTGGGACTACTCCAGGTCCGCTGACGACACCGGGGCCACGGCCGGGAGCTGCTGCTCGCTGGACGACATTGGCGACGCCAGGCGCGTGGCCGACTCTCTCGGGGCGCCCTTCTACGTCGTAAACGTGGAGGAGGCGTTCGGCCGCGAGGTGGTCGACTACTTCGTCCGCGGCTACCTCGCCGGCGAGACCCCCAACCCCTGCGTCAAGTGCAACGACGTCCTCAAGTTCGAGGTCCTGCTCCGTAAGGCCCTCGCCCTCGAAGCGGACTTTCTCGCCACGGGCCATTACGCCAGGGTCGTCCGTGACGGTGAGGCCGTAAGGCTCCTGAAGGGCGTGGACCCGGCCAAGGACCAGAGCTACTTCCTCTTCACCATGACGAGCGCCCAGCTCGGTAGAACGCTCTTCCCCGTGGGCGGAATGACCAAGGGCGAGGTCCGGGATTTTGCAAGGCGTCTGGGCCTGGTGAACTCTGAAAAGGAGGAGAGCCAGGAGATCTGCTTTGTCGAGGGGCCGGGGTACGCCGAGTTTCTTACCTCCAGGGGCGCGGCCGCCCCGGCGAGCGGCGAGATTACCGACCCCGCGGGCCGGGTGCTCGGCACGCACGCCGGGACATTCAACTACACCATCGGCCAGCGCAGGGGCCTGGGGCTTTCGGGCGGGCCCTTCTACGTGGTCGATATAGACCCGGCGCAAAACCGGGTCGTCGTCGGCGCGGAAGATGACCTCTTCTCCGCCGGGCTCGTGGCCCGGGAGGTGAACTGGATAGACCCCCGCGCCCGGGAGGCGGCGGCCGGCGGTGGGCTGACCGGCGTGACCGTCAAGATACGCTACCGCCACGCCGGGGCCGACGCGGTGATAACTCCGGTCCCTGCGGATGGCGGCAGGTTCGAGGTCCGCTTCAGCGAGCCGGAAAAGGCCGTAGCCCCTGGCCAGGCCGTGGTCTTCTATTGCGGCGACGAGGTCCTGGGCGGCGGCTGGATAGAGCGGGCGGTGAAATAGGGCATTCACTTCTCAAAAAAGGAGGAGCGCATTGTACCATTATATACTAAATGAGTCTGACCGTAAAAAAATGGCGCCATACCCTGCTTTGATAGATGGGCCGTATAAATCCGAGTGTTGTAACAGCGACACAGTTCTGAAACAATATGCAGAAGGAGGTTTTGTAAAGGCATTTTGCTTCAAATGTGGCAAAGACTCGTCGCTTCTTTCGAAAGAGAAGTTTTTTGCCCTTGATTTTTTTGTAAGATGCCCAAAATGCGAAAGAAGAATGGAAGAATTCATCACTCCACACAAGAATTACGCATATAAATGTGAGTCCTGTCAAATATATGTTTGGTTGGCTGATTTACTGCCTGACGGGCAGAGGGGAGGATGAATCAGCTTGTGAAGGAATATAGATGAAAGTCTCTGTAACTACATTAGGCTGCAGGTCCAACCAGTACGACTCTGCCGCCCTCGAGGACTCGCTCCGTGAGGCGCGGATGGAGCTCACGGACTTTCCCGGCCCGGCCGACGCCGTTGTGATAAACACCTGCACCGTGACGTCCAGGACCGACAGCCAGTCCCGCCAGCTCATAAGGCGTGCACGGAAGCAAAACCCGGATGCCGTGGTCGTCGTCACCGGTTGCTACGCGCAGGTATCCCCCGAAGACGTCGCGGGTATCGAAGGCGTCGACTACGTCATCGGAAACCCCGACAAGGGGAGCGTCGTAGAGTGCCTCAAGAAGGGCAGAAACCCCGGCGCAACCGAGACCCGCGTAAGCGACTACAGGGCGGGCGCGCCCCTGACGCTCCGGGCGCGGTCCGCGTCCGGGCGCGCCCGGGCCAACCTCAAGATCCAGGATGGCTGCGACCGTGCCTGCTCCTACTGCATAATCCCCAGGGCGAGGGGGCGGAGTAAGTCTCTCGCCATGGACGAAGTCGAGCGCGAGATTGCAGGACTCGCCCAGGCCGGGTACAGGGAAATCATCCTTACGGGCATACACCTCGGCGCGTGGGGCGCGGACCTCGACCCAAGGCACTCCATAGCCGACGTCCTGAAGCACGTGGCGAGAAAGGCCCAGGGCTGGCGCGTTCGCCTGAGCTCCATCGACGCGGACGAGGTCACGGGTGAGCTTATCGACGTGATGAAGACCGCCCCGCAGGTCTGCAGCCACCTCCACCTGCCGCTCCAGAGCGGGGACGACTCCGTAATAAGGGGGATGAACCGCCCATATACCGCTACACTCTTCGCCGACAAGGTCACAAGGATTGCCAGAGAGGTAAAGGACGTGGCCATCGGCGTGGACGTCATCGCGGGTTTCCCCGGAGAGGGGGACCGGGAGTTCGAGAACACCTTCAGGCTCTTGAGCGACCTGCCGGTGGCCTACATGCACGTATTCCCCTTTTCGCCGAGACGCGGCACGCCGGCCTCGGAGATGCCGGAAAGGGCCGAGCCCGCGGTGGTCAGGCAGCGGTGCGCTCGCTTGAGGGAGCTTGGTCGCGAGAAGAGGGAGGCCTTTTACAGGAGGTTCGTAGGCCGGACCATGGAGGTCCTGGCCGAGACCCGGGGCGACAGGAACGGGCTCGCCAGGGGGAGGACGTCGAACTACATACCCGTCCTCTTCGAAGCGAACACCCCCCCGGGGGGCTTCACCGCCGTCCGCCTCACGGGATATGACGGCTCGACTATGTACGGGTACGGGTACGGGGCCGTGGACCGGGCAACCCCTGACCTTGACGACCCCGAAGGGCCCTGAGGATGGCCGTCGATATCGACATAGACGAGTTCAGGAAAAGACTCCCCTTCCCCTTCGAGGACAGGGAGCTTCTGAAAAAGGTCTTCGTCCACAGGTCATACCTGAACGAGAAGGGCGGCCGCGGGCTTGAGAGCAACGAGCGGCTCGAGTTCCTCGGCGACTCGGTCCTCGGGACCGTAATAAGCGACGTACTGTTCAAGAAGTTCCCCGAGGTCCCCGAAGGCGAGCTTACCCACCTGAGGGCGAAGCTCGTAAACAGGAGGACGCTCGCTGGGCTCGCCGCTGAACTCGAGCTCGGCGCCTTCCTCTTCCTCGGCCGCGGCGAGCGCATCTCCGGCGGCGGGGCCAACACCGCCAACCTCGCCGGCGTCTTCGAAGCGCTCCTCGGGGCGGTCTTCATGGAGCGGGGGTTTCCCGAGGTCTACTCCTACGTCGAAGGACTATACGCGCCGATAATCGAGGAGCTGCTCCACCAGCCGGGGCACTTCGGATACAAGCCGGCCCTGCAAAAGCTCTGCCAACAGCTCTACAGGGAGAACCCCCAATACCGGCTCACCGGCTCTGACGGCCCCCCCCACAGGAAGACCTTCGAGGTCGAGGTCTACGTCAGGGGAGAGCTCTACGGAAAGGGCGCGGCCTCGAGGAAGAAGGACGCCGAGCAGGAGGCCGCGGGCCAGGCCCTGAAGAGGTTCCACCGGGAGGCCGCCGAGGAGGAAAACCCCTGATGGCGAAGAAAAAGCAGCTCATAGTGCCGGTATTCATCCCCTTCGGGGGCTGCCGGGAGAGGTGCGTATTCTGCGACCAGA
>JBHHVK010000160.1:0-4675 GCA_046754205.1 Thermodesulfobacteriota bacterium | reverse complement strand
TCTGCGGCGGCGACGCCCCGAACATCATAGCCGACACCGTGGTGATGGAGGGCACGGTCAGGACCCTCGACACCGAGGCGCGCACCAAGATCCCGATCCTCATAGAGGAGACCATATGCGGGGTCACGGAGGGCATGGGAGGCTCCTTCGAGCTCTCCTACGATTACGGCACCCCCTCTGTGATAAACGACCCCGTGGTGGATGGGTTCGTGGGCGAGGCCGCGGCGGATGTGCTCGGCCCGGAGAGGGTCGTCCTCATGAGCGACCCCCTGATGGGCGCCGAGGACTTCGCCTACTTCGCGGACCGGGTGCCCGGAACCCTCTTCAGGCTCGGGACGTCGAACCCGGCCAGGGGCCTTACGGCCCCGCTCCATAACGCAAAGTTCGACGTTGACGAGGACGCCGTCGTCATAGGCACGAAGCTCATGAGCTGGATGGCGGCAAAGTACCTCGGCGGGGGCGGATAAGGGCCGGGGTTGGTTTCACGCGGCGACAGAGGCAGTCACCAAAAATCAACCAAGCGAGGAAATGAAGATGGCAAAATCGGTTACGGCGCTCAAGGACATAATGGCGAGGGAAGAGAAACTTCTGGCGAAGCTGCAGGAGACGTTAAAGCTCATGGCCCACAAGGAGTCGAAGGCCATAGTGCGAGAAATAATAAAGAACAAGAGGGCCGATATCAGGGCCTACAAGGCGATCCTCAAGGCGAGCGCCAGGTGCCCCGCCGTTGTGAAGCCTTCGGCGAAAAAGCCCGCTGCGGCGAAGAAGTCGCGCTGCAGGCCCAAGGGCTGAGGGCCACGGCCGGGCGCTCGACCGGTCCCTCCCCCCGGCGGGGGAGGGCGGGGGCGGGGGTGATATGGAACCCCCGCCGGTTTTCACCATCGCTCCCCTCCCGTCATCGTAAGTGAGGGGGCGTTTTATCGGGCCGCAGGCCCGCCGTTGCCGGGCCCCGCAGGGTGCTTTTATCCGGGCAGGCCCTCTCTTGCGCTTTCCTTGACGCCGGTCCGTCTTCTCTGTTAACCTCACGAAGTACGCCGTTTTTTTTGAAGACTCCCGCAGCTTAAAGCTGAAGGTTGGCATGGAGAGACCATTCGCGCCCTCGGCCGGAAAACAGGATCGCAGGGCCTGGAAGACCGGTAGGGACGGACGCAGGGGGGGCATCGAGAGATGAGGGACTACGACCTCGTTCGCGACCGGGGGTTTTTCGAGAGGCCCCCGGGCCGGGGTTGGCTTGCGTCCTGGATATTTTCCACCGACCACAAGCGGGTGGCGATACTCTACCTGGCGAGCACCGGGGCCTTTTTCGCCGCGGGCGCGGCCGCCGGGCTCCTCATGCATCTCGAGCTCCTGGGCCCCGGGCGCACCGTCATGGATGCCAGGACCTACGGCCAGGCCTTCACCATCCACGGGGTCGTAATGGTCTTCCTCGTCATCATCCCCGCGGCCCCGGGGGTCTTCGGCAACTTCCTTCTGCCGCTGATGATAGGCGCTCGGAACGTCGCTTTCCCGAGGCTCAACCTGCTGGCATGGTGGCTCCATGTCGCCGGGGGGGCGCTCGTGGCGTTTTCACTCGTCTCTGGCCCGGGGGCGGCCGATACGGGGTGGACCTTCTACGTCCCCTACAGCCTCCTTTCCGGCGGTGGCGTGGCTCTACCCCTCTTCGCCGTCTTCGTCCTCGCAGTATCTTCCATGCTTACGGCCATGAACTTCATAACCACCGTGCACGGGCTCCGCGCGCCCTGGCTGGGCTGGTTCAGGCTGCCGCTGTTCGTATGGTCCGTCTACGCCGCGGCGTGGGTGCAGCTCTTGGCCGCCCCGGTCCTCGGGGCGGCCGCGCTCATGGTAATCGCCGAGAGGTACCTTGGCGTCGGGCTCTTCGACCCCGCCGTGGGGGGCGACCCGGTGCTCTACCAGCACCTCTTCTGGATCTACTCCCACCCGGCGGCCTACGTCATGATACTCCCGGCCATGGGGGCCGCCGCCGAGATAATCCCCGTCTTTGCCCGCAAGGCGGCCTTCGGATACAGGGCCGTCGCATATTCGAGCATCGCCATGGCCCTTTTGGGCTCCATGGCCTGGGGCCAGCACATGTTCGTAAGCGGCTCATCCCAGACCGCCGGGGTGGTCTTCAGCCTCTTCACCTTTCTCGCGGCCGTGCCCGCGGCGGTAATGGTCTTCAACTGGGCGGCCACGCTCCACAGGGGCTCGGTCGTCGTGGAGACCCCTCTGCTCTACGCCCTCGCCTTCGTCTTCCTCCTGGTAGTCGGGGGGCTGACCGGGCTCGTGCTCGGGGCCCTGTCCCTTAACGTCCATCTCCATGACACCTACTTCGTCGTGGGGCACCTCCACTACGTCGCCCTGGGAGGAGCGGTGACGGGTTTCCTGGCCGCCCTCCATTACTGGTTCCCCAAGATATTCGGCAGGATGTACTCACAGAGGGCCGCCAACGCGGCCCTGGCCGTGCTCTTCGTCGGCCTCAACATGCTCTGCTTCCCCATGCTGGTCCTCGGGGCCGAGGGGATGCCCCGGAGGTACTACGACTATCTCCCCCGGTACCACGACATGCAGGTCCTCTCCACCGTGGGCTCCTGGGTCGTAGCCGCCGGGCTGCTTTTCGTCTTCGCCAACCTCGCCCGGGCGCTCTCAGGCAGGGGCCGCCGGGCCGAGGCCAACCCCTGGAAGGCGGCCACCCTCGAATGGAAGACCACGAGCCCGCCTCCGGAGGAGAACTTCAAGAGGCCCCCGGCCGCGGCGGGAGGGCCCTATGACTTCAGATCCATCGACCTGGAGTAAGGCGCGGATGACGCCAGACGTTAAAGATGCGGCGATGAGCCGCGACCACGGGGACTCGAAGCTCGGGATGTGGCTCTTCCTCGCCTCCGTGGCCTTGTTCTTCGCCGGGCCATTTCTCCTCTTCGCGGCCTACGGGTACAGGTACCCCGGGGGGTTTGCCGCGGCCTCGGCCGAGCTCGACGTCGTCCTCGGCGCGGCGGGCGCGATGGCGCTACTTACGGGCTCCCTTGCCGTGGCGCTCGCCGTCGGGGCCGTAAGGAGGGGGAGAGGCGCCAGGGCGGTCCTGTTCCTTTACGCCGCGGCCCTTTTGGGGTTCGTCTTTCTCGGGGTCAGGGCCGTGGAGTGGGCCGGTTACCTTTCCCGCGGGCTCCGGCCCGGGGGGCCGGCGCTCGCGGCCGCGCCGGGCGGAAAGGCCGTCTTTTTCGGCCTCTACTTTTTCATCACCGGCCTCCACGCGCTCGGCGTCCTCGGCGGCTCGGTCCTCCTGCTCGTCATGGCGGCCATGGTGAGAAGGGGCGCAGCGGCGCGGCCCGGCGCGGCGAGGCTCGAAAAGACGGGCCTTATATGGCACATGGCGAGCATAATATTGGTATACATCTATCAGCTCTTCTACATTACAGGCTAAGGCCACGGCGATGAGGGAAGACAGTCAGGACAACGCACCGGCCGCTCCCGGCAGGACCCCGGTATACGTGCTCGTCTGGGTCCTTTTGATCGGCCTTACGGCGGTCACGGCCGCCTCCGCGCGGGGCCTCGAAGGGGGCCTCGGGGTCCTTGCCCCGGTCGTCGTCGCTTCCTTGCAGGCGGTGCTCGTGCTCCTGTATTTCATGCACCTCAAGGACGAGGCGGGCGTGGTGAAGGCTATGTTCTGGGTGGTTGTGGCGGCCCTCATCGTGGTCTTCCTGCTCCTCTTCTCGGACGTGGCCTTCAGGTAGGGTAGATATATGCGGGACGGATATGTTCTTTAGCGCGGCAAGCAGCCTGGGTAGGTCTACGGACGGGGTCTTCGTGGTCCTCGCCGTCGTCTCGGCGGTGGTCCTCGTCCTTGTGACCTTAGTGTTCCTCTTCCTCGTCGTGAGGTACGGTAGGCGGAGGCACCCCCTGGCCTCCGATAGTGCTGGGAGCGCATTCTGGGAGGTCGCCTGTACCCTCGGCGCCGCCGCTCTGGTGCTCTTCTTCTTTTACCTCGGCCTCGGAGGGTTCGCGGCGCTTACCACTTCGCCCGCCGACGCCATGGTCGTCAGGGTCACCGCCCGCATGTGGTCGTGGTCCTTCGAGTACCCGGGCGGCCTGAAGAGCCGGAGGCTCGTCCTCGCCGCCGGAGCGCCGGTGAGGCTCGTGCTGAGCTCGCCGGACGTCATCCACAGCCTCTACGTGCCCGCCTTCAGGGTCAAGCGGGACGTCGTCCCCGGCAGGGATGCGTCGGTTTCGTTTACGCCCGACAGGGTCGGCGGATACGACCTCTTCTGCGCCGAGTTCTGCGGCCTGGGCCACTCGCGGATGGTCGCCAGGGTCGAGGTCCTTTCCGCCGGGGACTTCAGCGCGTGGTACGGCGGGGCCGAGCCGGATGAGGCCGCGGCCGAGAAACCCGCGCCGGCGGATGAAAAGAAAGCGGCCGAGAGGAAAGCTGCCGAAAAGTTGGCCGCCGAGAAGAGGGCCGCCGAGCAAAAGGCCGCCGAGCAAAAGGCCGCCGAGAAGAAGGCCGCTGAAAAGAGGGCCGCTGAAAAGAGGGCCGCCGAGAAGAGGGCCGCGGAAAAGAGGGCTGCCGAGAAGAAGGCCGCGGAGCGGAAGGCCGCGGAGGAGAGGGAGGCGGAGGAGAAGAAGGAGGCCGAAAAGCCCGCACCGCCCGCCGAAAAGAAAGTAGTGGAAAAGAAACCAGCGC
>JBHHVK010000159.1:0-4764 GCA_046754205.1 Thermodesulfobacteriota bacterium | reverse complement strand
TAATAACGACGGGCTCGGTGAGGCTCGACGGCGCAAGCACCCATTACGCCCCCATAGAGTTCCCTGCCGTGGCCGACCACGGGGTGGTGGAGGCCCTTATAAAGGGGGCCGAGCGGGCCGGGGTGAGGTACCACCTCGGGGTCACGGCCAGCTCCGACACCTTCTACCCCGGGGAAGAGAGAGCGGACTCCTTCAGGAAATACAACCTGAGAAGCCTCAGGGGCGCGACCGAGGAGTGGAGACGGCTCGGGGTCCTCAACTACGAGATGGAGTCGGCCACGCTCCTGACCATGACGGCCTCCATGGGACTTGCCGGCGGGTGCGTCACCGGGGTGGTGAACAGGGGGTCCACCGGGAGGATAACGAAGACCTCGCTCAAAAAGGGAGAGGAGGCCGCCGTGAAGGCCGCCGTGGCGGCGCTCGAGTTCATGGTCTGACTGCCCAGAGACGTCCGCCACCCCGCCCGGGCGCTACGCCACCCTGTCCACCGACCCGCTGAGAAACGCATCGACGACCGCAGGGTCGAACTGCCGCCCCGAGCACCTCTTGAGCTCCTCGATGATGACGTTCATGGGCATCCCCTTCCTGTAGGGCCTGTCGGCGCTCATGGCGTCCACCGTGTCGGCCACGGTGATTATCCTCGCCATGAGCGGTATCTCCTCGCCCCGGATGCCGTCGGGGTAGCCGCCCCCGTCGAAGAACTCGTGGTGGTGCCTTATGAGCGGCACCACCCCCTTCATCTGCTTTATGTGCGAGAGTATCTCCGCCCCCTTTACCGTATGGAGCCTTATCGCGGCGAGCTCGGCTTCCGTGAGCCCGCCCGGCTTGTCGAGTATCGCCTCATCGGTGCCGAGCTTGCCGATGTCGTGGAGAAGCCCGGCGAGCTCTAAAGTGGCGAGGTCCTCGTCGTCGAGGCCCATGCTGCGGCCTATTTCGAGGGCTATCTCCGTGACCCTCTCCGAGTGGCCCGCCGTCCAGTGGCTCTTGGCGTCTATGGCCTCGGAGAGGGTCCTTACGATGCCGATGAAGAGCTCTTCCCTGTCGGAGAACAGGCGCGAGTTCTCGTAGGCCACGCTTATCTGGCCGGCGAGCTTCTTCAGGGTGGAGAGGTCGTCCGGCGAGTACGCGGCCGCCCTCTTCGCCCCCACGATGAGCGCCCCTATGGGCCGGCCCTTCACTATTAACGGCACCCTGAGGTGCGAGAGAAACCCCTCGGCGAGGAGTTTTCTTTCAAGGGGCAGCAGCTCCCCGGCCTCTTCGAGGCTGGCGATGTACTGGGGGCGGGCGGTCCTTATGACCTCCGTGGTGTCGGTGTCGTCGAAGGGTACGGTCTCGCCCTTCTCGACGAACCCCACCCCGAAGCCGGCGGCGTACCTGAAGAGCTTCTCCTCGGGGTCGGCCAGGACGATTATGGCCCTTTCGCAGGGCACGATGCGGCTTACCATGAGGGCGGCCGTCTCCAGTATCTCCCCGGGCGCGAGGGTGGAGACGATGGAGCGGTCCATGTCGTGCATGGTCTGTATTATCTCGACCTTGCGCGAGAGCTCCATGGTCTTGTCGAGGGTGTCCTTGTAGAGGCGGGCCTCGTTGAGCGCGATGGAGACCTGGTGCCCCAGGCCCCTCAACAGCTCCATCTCCCGTTCCCTGAAGACCGGCCTCCGGCCCGCGCCCCCGCCGTAGAGGCAGACTATGAGGCCGAGGTGGCCCTCCCTGCCGCTCAGCGGGACGAGCGCCGCCGTGGTAAGTCCGTCCACGAACCCGGAAAAGCAGCAGCAATCGGGCGCAGGGTCCCGCCCCTCGCCGCCCGCGACCTCCTCGACCACGGGGCGGGCCTCCTTCACGGCCCTGGCCACCATGGGATCGAGGGGGTCGAGGGGCGTGGTCCTGAACAGCACCGTGGCCTCGGGGGCGAGCCCGGCGGCATCGGAGGGCGTGAGCTTGTCCTCGCCCCCGTCCTTGAGGTAGACGAGGGCCGCCGTGCAGCCCATGATCTCCACGACGCAGTCCGCGACCTGCCTGAGGAGCCTCGCTATGTCGGTGGTCCTGGCCGTGGACTCGGCTATCTTCAGGAGGTTCCTCGTGAGCGCCATCTCCTGGGCGATCCTCTCTGCCGCCCCCCTGACCTCGGTGACGTCCTCCATGACGTGGAGGCAGAGGGCGCCGGCCCCCTCGCCCGCCCCCCTGTCCTTGATGTTATAGACCCTCAGCTTGAAGACTCTGTCCCCGTGGTGGACGAACCTGTCGTAGTCCTCGCTCCCGTCCCTCTCGCAACGGCTGAAGCGGTCATCCATCCGGGGGAGGAGCTCGTAATAGGGCCGGCCGACTATCTCCTTGAAGGGCAGCCCCAGGGCGTCCCTGTAGGCCCTGTTGCACCTTACTATCCGGAGGGAGCGGTCGTGGATGAAGATCGGGTCCGCGATGGAGTCGAAGGTAGCCTCCCACTCCCGCTTGGCCTTCTCTATCCCGGCCGTCGTCTCGTTTACGTCCTCGACGAGGCAGAGCATGGCCCTGCGCGTCTCCTCGAGGTCGCGCTCGCGCTCCTCGGCCTCCCTGAGCCTGGCCTTGAGACGGGCCACCTCCGAAGCGAGCTTCTCTATATATTTCTCGCCGTCCTTGTTCACGGTCCCCGTCCGCTCCACAGGCTTCATGCGCCGCCGTCAGGCTCTCCGGGCGTGGCCGGGGCCTTCTCCCTCGAGCTTCTTGAGGCGCTCTTTCAGTTCCTTGACCCTGAACTCCCTTGCCACTGTAGCCTTCCTGAAGCGCTCGAGCTCGTCGAGCCGAGCACGAAGGTCGTCTTCCATGCGTCTTCGCTCCGTTATGTCCGCGCCGGAGCTGAGGCATCCCGTTACGGCGCCGTCATCGCCGGTAATGACGGTGTTGTGCCAGGCGATGAGCCTCTCCTCGCCACCGGCGGCGAGGACCGGGCTCTCGCAGTACTCGGCGTATCTCAGCTTCCCGGAGACGACCCCGGCGAAGACGGCCCTCGCCCTTTCTCTCACGGGCGGCGGCAGGAAGTTGTCGAACCAGTCCTTCCCCTTTATCTCCTCCTCGTCGAGGCCGAGTATCTCGGAGCCCTTCCTGTTTACGAGGGCGACCTTGCCCGAGGGTTCGACGAGGACCAGGATGACCCCGGCCACACTCATGTACTTCTGGGCCAGGTCCCTCTGTTCGCGAAGGTTCGTCTCCATCCGTTTTTTCTCGGTGATGTCCCTTGAAAGGCCCATCACCGAGCGGACGCGTCCGGATTTGTCCGTCATCGGCACGAGCGACGTGTCGAGCCAGACCTCCCTGTCGTCCACGACGAACCTCCCCTCGACGGTCATGGAGACCGCCCCGTCGAAGACGCTCTCGAGGTTCTTCTCCATATGCGCGAAGGTCCGGGGCCCGAAGAGGTCCACCAGGCTCGAGCCTACCACCTCCCCCGCCTCACGTCCGAGGAACCGCGCTCCGTAGGGGTTCACGTAGCTTACGGTGAAGTCCCTCTCGACGATGTATATGGAGTCCCGGGCGGATTCGGCAAGGGACCTGTAGCGCGCCCTGCTCTCGCCGAGCTCTGCCTCGGCCCTCTCCCTTCTCCGGATCGCCCTCTCGGCCGAGAGGCCGAAAAGGACGAAGACGAGGGCGGTGACCGAACGCATCCAGAGCTCGTTGGGGTCGCCGGGGATAAGGGCGTCGAGGGCCCCCGCGCCATCGAAGGCGACGGCGTGCAGCAAGGTCTCGGCGACCCAGAAGGCCAAGGCACCGATGGCCCCGAGGAGCATGAAGTTGCCCCTTAAGGCCCTGTCTTGCGAATTGAACTCCATCACACTCCCGCATTTCAAAAAGGTTCTAAAGGTCTTATCGGCGGGATTGAGCCATCTCTGTAGAAATTAACGATTTTTGTAAAAGGCCCCCTTTATTTCCTGTAGGGCCGCCCCCCTTCTCCACTGCTCCGGCCGGGGAGGGTGACCGCGTTATGACCATAAATACGGGGGATTGAAATGACCTCGGCGCCGTCCGGCCTCTCGACCATCGGGAGGGCGGAAATAATACATGCATGGTGAATCAGTCAGGGTTTGGTTGACTGTGCAAGAGGGCTCTCCGCGGGTATCGCCGGGGGCGCTGCGCGGGGATGGGGGATGTTGGTTCCGGGAAGGCCTATGGTATGAAGGGAGCCCTGAGGAGGCCGGGAGGAAGACGCCATCAGGGGTTCGCCGCCGACGCGCCCTCGACCTCTCTTCTCATGGCCGCCATGGTGGCGGCGTAGTCGTCGGAGCCGAGGATGCCGGAGCCGGAGACGAAGACATCGGCACCTGCTGCTGCCGCTTCCCTGATGTTGGAGACCTTGATGCCGCCGTCCACCTCGAGCTCCACCGTGAGCCCCCGGGCCTCTATGAGGCCCCTTACGGCCGCAATCTTCCTCAGGGCCGAGGGGATGAAGGTCTGGCCGGAAAATCCCGGGTTGACGGACATGACGAGGACGAGGTCCACGTCGTCGATTATCTCCTCGATGGCCGAGACCGGGGTAGCCGGGTTTATGGAGACCCCGGCCCTCGCCCCGCACTCCCTTATGGCCTGGACGGTGCGGTGCAGGTGGGTGGAGGCCTCGGCGTGGACGGTTATTACGTCGCTCCCGGCGCGGGCGAATGCCTCTACGTACCTTTCCGGCTCCACTATCATGAGGTGTACGTCAAGGGGGAGCCTGGTGGCCCTCTTGAGGGCCTCGACCACGAAGGGGCCTATGGTGATGTTGGGGACGAACCTGCCGTCCATCACGTCGACGTG
>JBHHVK010000158.1:0-4828 GCA_046754205.1 Thermodesulfobacteriota bacterium | reverse complement strand
CGTCGGTGAACCCGAGCTTGCGGTTGAGCTTCAGGCGACCGACCTTGGAGAGGTCGTACCTATCGGGGCTGAAGAACAGGTCGCCGAAGAACTTGCTGGAGGTCTCGACCGTGGGCAGGTCCCCGGGCTTCAGGCGCTTGTATATCTCGATGCGCGCATTCAGCGTCATGTTGGTCGTGGGGTCGTCGGGGTTGTCGCGCCTGTAGTCGGCGATGGACTTGGTCTCCTCGCTTCCCACGCGGTCGTTGCTGAGGGTCTCCCTGAAAAAGGGCCCCTTCGCCTCTATCAGGAGGAGCTTGAAGGTGGTTATCCCGCGCCGGGCTATCTCATCGAGCTTGTCTCGCGAGAGCGTCTGGTTGCACTCGAGGAGCACCTCGCCGGTGTTGGGGTCGACGATGTCGGTGGAGGCCACCCTGTCCACGATGTCCTCGACCTCCACTGGTATGTACTCTATGCCCGCTGCCACGAGTTTCTTTACCGCGGCCCGGGTGAACTTCCTGTCCTTCCTGACGATGAAGTCGCCGCTTTTGGGGTCCTTTATGTCGCGGACGGCCCTCTGGCCGACGAGGTGCTCTGGCACCACGCTCTTCAGTATCTTCTTGCCCTCGAGGACTATCTCCTCGGAGGGGTAGAAGTAGTTGAGCATCTCTTCAACGGAGTAGCCGAGCGCCTTCAGCAGTATGGTCGCCGGCATCTTCCTGCGCTTGTCTATCCTGACGTAGAGGATGTCCTTCTGGTCGAACTCGAAGTCGAGCCAGCTGCCGTGGTAGGGTATGACGCGAGCGGTGTAGAGGACCTTGCCGGAGAAGCCCTTGGGCTTTTCGAACTCGAAGAAGACCCCCGGCGAGCGGTGCAGCTGGCTGACGATGACCCGCTCGGTGCCGTTGATGACAAAGGAGCCGTTGTCGGTCATGAGCGGGATCTCACCGAAGTAGACCTCCTGCTCCTTGATGTCGCGGATGGTCTGCGCCCCGGTGTCGAGGTCCTTGTCCCACATGATCAGGCGCACCAGTATCTTTATGGGCGATGCGTAGGTCATGCCCTTCTGGTGACACTCGTCCACGTTGTACTTGGGTTCGAGTAGGGTGAACTTGGCGAACTCCAGCGAGGCCGTTCCGCTGAAGTCCTTTATGGGGAAGGCGCTCTTAAAGACAGCCTGAAGGCCCGCATCCTCTCTTTTGTCGGGGTCCCTGTCGAGTTGGAGGAACTGGGCAAATGATTCCTTCTGCACCTCAATGAGGTTGGGCATGGCCACGACGTGGCCGATCCTTGAGAAGTCCTTCCTGAGGTCCAACCCGTTTGAAAGCCTGGAGGAGGGCATATCCGTCTGCTCCTTTTTGAAATCATATGGGCCGGGTCCGCCCGCGAGAAAGACTCACGCGGGCTGACCCAGCCGATTTGCGGAGGAAGCGCCCCCCTCCGGGGGGGCTTCCGCAGCGCCTGTGGCCCGAGGTCGGGGCCTTTAGCTAAGCTCGACCTCGGCGCCGACGCCCTCAAGCTGCTTCTTTACCTTCTCGGCCTCCTCCTTGTCCACGCCCTCCTTCACCGGCTTGGGGGCGCCCTCTACGAGGTCCTTGGCCTCCTTGAGGCCGAGTCCGGTCAGGGCACGGACCTCCTTGATGACCTTTATCTTCTCCGAACCTATGGCCTTCAAGATGACGTTGAACTCCGTCTTCTCCTCGGCCGCCGGCGCTCCTGCCGCGGGGGCACCCGCTGCGGCCACGGCCACAGGGGCGGCTGCGGAGACGCCGAACTTGTCCTCAAGCTCCTTTACGAGATCGGCGAGCTCGAGCACGCTCATGTTCTCAACGAACTTTATTACGTCGTCCTTGGTTATATCCGCCATTTTATTCCTCCTCAAGATTGTCTGTTCTTTCAGCCAAGCGTTAATGTCAAGTCAAAGGGGCAAATCCCGCACCGTGCAGCCGGGCCCGGGGGTCAGGCCGCCTCCTTTTGCGCCTTTACGGCGTTCAAGGCGTAGAGGAGCTTTCTCGGCACGCCGCCGAGCACCCCTGCGAGCCCCGATATCGGGGAGTTGAGCGAGCCCAGGAGACGGCCGAGGAGCTCTTCCCTGCCCGGGAGTCTGCTCAGGGCCTTTATCTCCTCGGGGCCTATGACCTTCGTGCCGAGCGTGCCGGTCTTCACCGCGAGCGCCGGGTATTTCCCGGCGTACTCGGTAAGTGTCTTGGCCGCGCCCACGGCGTCCTCATAGCTGAAGACGACCGCCGTGGTCCCCTTGAAGTGTTCGCTCAGGTGCTCGACGTCGGTGCCCTCGAGGGCGCGCCTTACGAGCGTGTTACGGACTATCTTGAACTCGTTGGAGTTCTCCTTGAGCGCGCGCCTGAACTCGTCGAGCTCCGTGGCCTTTATGCCCCGGTAGTCGGTCACGAAGGCCGCGCGGGCCTTTGAGAACTTTTCCCTGACATCCTCGACCAACCTCGTCTTTTCCGCCCTATCCAAGTTTCCCATCCCTCCTTTCTGTCTCCGTGGTCACCTAAAGACAGAAGAGTCCCGGGGTCCGGCGCCTGGGCGCCCGCCCCCGAAGGTCTTTCCGGTCTCGGCAGGATGATTAAGCCGGGGCGGCTCCTGCCGCCCACTGGCCCCTGCTGTCTCTGACCCGGGTTTTTATTTTGAGTCTTTCGGGCATCGAGCCCGCGGCCGACTGGCGTTGAGACCGGCGGCCAGGGCTATCTGAACAAGCCCCTCACCTCGGCGACGTCGAGCTTCACGCTCGGCCCCATGGTGGTGGACAGGTATACGCTCCTTATGTAGTTCCCCTTGCTTGCGGCGGGCTTGGCCTTGACCACCGCCTCGAGGAGGACCGAGAAGTTTTCCCTGAGCTTTTCGGGTCCGAAGGAGACCTTGCCTATGGGGACGTGTATGCAGCCGGCCTTGTCCACGCGGAACTGGACCTTTCCGGCCTTGAGCTCTTTTACGGCCTTTGCCACGTCGAAGGTGACGGTGCCGAGCTTGGGGTTCGGCATGAGGCCCCTGGGGCCGAGTATCCTGCCGAGCTTTCCAACCTCGCCCATCATGTCGGGGGTGGCCACGACGGCGTCGAAGTCGAGCCAGCCTTTCCCGATCTTCTCGAGGAACTCATCGGCCCCGGCGTAGTCGGCCCCGGCATCCGTCGCCTCCGCCTCCTTTTCGCCCTTTGCCAGGACGAGGACGCGGACGTCCTTGCCGGTGCCGTTGGGCAGCACCACGGTGCCCCGGACCATCTGCTCCGGGTGTTTGGGGTCCACGCCGAGCTTGCCGGAGAGCTCGACGGTCTCGTCGAAGGCGGCGCACTTGAGTCCTGGCACGAGGCCGAATCCCTCTTCGACGGTATAGCTCCTGTTCCGCTCCAGCCTGTCCATGGCTGCTTCGTATTTCTTACCCATATCCCTTTAGCCCTCCACCGTAATTCCCATGCTCCTGGCGGTGCCCTCTATGGTCTTGACCGCCGCCTCGATGCTCCCGGCCGAGATGTCGGGCATCTTGAGCCTGGCTATCTCTTCAACCTGCGCCCTGGAGACCTTGGCCACTTTCACCTTGTTGGGCTCGCTGGAGCCCTTCTCCACGGCGGCCGCCTTCAAGAGCAGGATCGCCGCCGGGGGGGTCTTCGTAATGAACGAAAAGCTTCTATCGGCGTAAACGGTTATCACCACCGGTATGACCATGCCCGGCTGGTCCTGGGTCTTGGCGTTGAAGGCCTTGCAGAAGTCCATTATGTTGACGCCGTGCTGACCGAGGGCCGGACCGACCGGGGGGGCCGGGTTGGCCTTGCCCGCATCTATCTGCAGCTTTATCTGACCGATTATCTTTTTAGCCATCTACCTCTTTCCTCTCCAGAAAATGAATTTAAAATGCCACGCGCGGGGGGACCCGCCGGGCCGACAGGGCCCGGGGCGCCTCAGGTCTTCTCGACCTGTACGAAGTCGAGCTCGACGGGGGTGGCGCGGCCGAAGATGGATACCAGCACGCGGAGCTTGCCCTTGTCCGGTTTGACCTCCTCCACTATGCCGGCGAAGTTGGTAAAGGGGCCGTCTATGACGCGTATGTTCTCGCCGCTCTCGAACTGGACCTTCGGTTTCGGCTTTACCGCGCCCTCTTCCATCTGGCGGGTGATCTTGCCGACCTCCTCGTCCGAGACGGCGGGGGGGGCCTCCTGGCCGCCGACGAAGCCCGTGACCTTGGGTATGTTCTTGACGATGTGCCAGGTCTCGTCGTTCATCTCCATGTTGATGAGTATGTATCCAGGGAAGAACTTCCTCGACGTGGTGCGCTTCTGGCCCTTGACCATGTCCACGACCTTTTCCGAGGGCACCATGACCTCGCCGAAGAGGTCCTCCTTGCCCAGGGACTTGACCTTCTCCTCGAGGGCCGCCTTCACCTTGTTCTCATACCCTGAATAGGTATGCACCACATACCACTTTTTCGACATTTCGATCCTTCCGTCAACCCAGGAGCAGGCCTATGGCCTTGGAGAGCACCAGGTCGACCAGACCGAGAAAGAACGCGAGAATAACGGTAACGGCCAGGACGACCCAGGTGGAGCTGACCGTCTGCTGCTTGGAGGGCCAGGTGACCTTCTTCAGTTCCTGACGCGACTCGTTGAAGAAGTCCTTGGCTTTGGTTATCTTACCCATCTCGCGGTAACCCGGTTTGTTGTTCGCTTAAAGTTGCGTTCCCTTTGCTCTACCCCGCCCTATCCCCTCGCCCCCCCGTTACGGACGCGGCCGGCGGGAGCAAGTGCCCCTATAGACAGCCCCCGTGCTTGCCAGGCAGCCCCCCAGATAATCTGACCCCTGCTTGATAGACAGCCCCCTGAAAGTGGCAGGGCAGG
>JBHHVK010000157.1:0-4848 GCA_046754205.1 Thermodesulfobacteriota bacterium | reverse complement strand
TCGACGTCATCATCGCCGGCAAGCTCAGGGCCCCGGGCAACCCGGAGCTCGCCATCGGGGCCGTGACCGAGGACGGCCGGGTCTGGCTCAACGAGGGCGTGGCGGCCATGAGCGGGGCCGACAGTGAATACGTGGAGATGGAAAAGGAATCGAGGCTAGCCATGGTCCGCGACAGGCTCGCCCGCTACCGCGCTGTAAAGGAGAAGGTGGACCTTGCCGACAGGACGGTCATAATAGCCGACGACGGGCTCGCCACCGGCTCGACGATGACCGCCGCCATAGAGGCGGCGAGCGCCGCCGGGGCAAAGGGGATAATCGTAGCGGTCCCGGGCGGGCCGGCCGATACCGTGGAACGCATCGGGAGGATGAAGGAGGTCTTACGGGTCCTCTGTCCGCTCGCGCCGACGGCGTTCTACGCCGTAAGCCAGCTCTACCTCGACTTCACCCCCGTGGAGGACGACACCGTAATAGAGCTCCTGAAGGGGTTCTCCGACTGACCGACGGGGCAGGCGCCGCGCGGCCCCTATTCGGCGGAGACCCTGTCCATCCTGATGGCGGCGATCGCCGCCCTGTGCTGCCTGGTGGCGACCTCCCGTATGTCCGTCGCGCCGTCCGATTGGTCCCGCGCCTCGCTCCACCGGGTCTTCTTGGAGAATAATACCCTCCCGCCCTCGTAGACGGCCGTCTCCACCATCGGGTCGCCCCCCCCGGCGGCCCCGACAAAGACCTCTGTCTGGACGTGGAAACGCCTGCCCTTGTGCTCCATGTCGTCGTTGAAGCCGAAGGGCTCCTCGAAGAAGGCCTCCGGCGGTTCCACCGCCGGAGCCTCACGACCGGGCACGCCGGGCGTCCCGGCCCCTGCAAGCCCCGCCAAGAGCCTCTCGGCCAGGGCCGAAACCTCGGCGCGGAACGTGGCCGGTGCGTCTTCCCTGCTCACCGCCCCGATGTATTCGACATCGAGGCCGAGATACATGACGGCGGCGCTTTTCAGAACGGCGGCGGCCCTGGCGTCGTCCGGCGACGTGGCATTATTCAGAAGCACCAGGGGCCTGAAGCCGTGTACCTCGGCCGCGGCCCTGTCCGCGCTCCTTGGGTCGAACCGCGCCACGGTGTCGATAAGGTCGTCGAAGGTCAGGGCGCAGTCAGGCCTCGAGGCGTCCGTGGCCTCGGTGACGATATCCGCGACGAGGGGGTTGTCGGCGAAGAGCCTGGCCAGCCTCCTCAGGACGAAACCCCTGAGGAAGTCGAAACCCGCCTGGATGGAGGCGCGCTGCGGCTCCACCACGATTACGGCCTCGCCGGAGAGGGCGAAGAAGTCAAAGACGTTGGACGAAGAGCCGCCCCCGAGGTCGGCTATCACGGCGTCCGCCCCGGTGCGCGCGAGCCTCCTGGCCAGCGCCCGCATGGCGTCGGGGTCATCCCCGGAGAATACCCCGCCCACTGGGCCCAGCAGGCTGAGCCCGTCCGTGCCCGTGGGCCGGAGGGCCGGACCGGGGCCGAAGAGCCGGGAAAGCCCCCCTCCGGGCGCGCCGTCCACGAGGACGACGCTGCTCCCCCCGGAGGCGGCCGCACCGCCAAGCGCGGCTGTAAGCGCGGCCCCCGCAGGGCCGCCCCAGACCGTTAGAATAAGAAATCGTCCGTCCATTTATCCCTAAAAAAGATTAACAAACCGCCGATAAGTCAATACTATCACATATCGACGCTATTTTTAATATGTTGACAAATTTGCCCCGCCTATAGTAAAAATATTATAGAGGGAAAATGTAAAAAGTAGAACCGCCAGCGAGACTCCAGGTTGCAATAATCTTGAATACCCCCGGAAGACATCATCCTTTTGCACTGCTCCTTTTAGCGGCCCTGACAGGGCTCCTTGTCCTTGCGGGCTGCGGCATGAGGGAGTCGGCCAGGAAGCTGGTGAAGGGGGAGGATACAAGCACTGAATCGGAGGTCATGACCTACAAAAATCTTAACGAGTATTACGAACAGTTCTACGACCTCGTTAAGAACAGGGGAGTATACGAGAGAGGCACCACCGGCGTCGAGGCCCTTGACTCGCTCCCCAAGGACCCGAACGGCGAGGTCAACTGGACCGCGGCGGTCGTCAAGGGTCTCATAAACCCCAGGGCCTCCCTGGACCCCGACTACGTGGAGCCCCCCCCCCTTAACCTGAACATCTTCATAGAGGCGAAGGTCACGCTCATGAACAACGTGCTCTTCCCTCACTCCATACACACATACTGGCTCAAATGCTCCACCTGCCATCCGGGCATCTTTCTTCCCGTGGCCGGGGCCAACCCCATCTCCATGGACGAGATATTCGCGGGCAAATGGTGCGGGAGATGCCACGGCAAGGTCGCCTTCACCTTCTGGCCGAGGGCGAACTGCACGAGGTGCCATGCGATCCCCAAGGGCAAGTCCGGGCAGGAGGAGCACTGGAGGTAGACCGGTCCACAGGGCCGGATGGACCAAAGGAGGTTGACTTGCGACTCCCTGTCGATGTAATATATGGAGCTGAGGCCGGGGCGACGGAACCCGCCCCCTGCCGACGGATGGGCATGGACAAAAAGGGAAAAAACGAGGGGATTAAAGTAATGAGAAACGTCTTGAAGAAGATCTTCCTGATCCTGCCGGTTGCAGTGGTGCTTTACGGTTGCGCGGGGGCGCCGCTTCCCGACGTGGTGTGGCCCGAACCCCCGGAAGAGCCGAGGGTAAAGTACGTCAGGAGCTACGGCGGCCAGGCGGACTTCAAGAAGTCCAACATCGCCGCGGATATACTCCTCGGCGCCGGGGCGTCCGCCACCCTGGTCAAACCCATGGGCGTCCACGTGAGCGGGGAAGGCAAGATCTACGTCACCGACACGGCGGTGGCGGACATACAGGTCTGGGACCCCGAGAACAAGAAAGCCACCACCTTCGCGGCGAAAGGCGCCAAGGAATTCTACAAACCGATATCCGTCGCCACGGACAAAGAGGGGAGGATCTTCGTAACCGACTCCCAGGGCGACCGGGTCGTGGTCTTCGACAAGGACTACAAAATAGAGAGCTACCTCGAGCCCGAGGAGCCCTTCAAGCAGCCCTCGGGCATAGCGGCCAACGAGGCGACCAACAGGCTTTACGTGACCGACACCCACAAACACGACATCACGGTCTTCGAGCTCGACAGCCTCAAATACCTCAAGACCATCGGCAAGCGGGGCAGCGAAGAGGGTGAGTTCAACTTCCCGAGCCATATTACCACGGACCATGACGGGAACCTCTACGTCGTGGACACGATGAACGCTCGCGTCCAGATATTCGACCCCGATGGGAACTTCCTGAGCGCCTTCGGCCAGTTCGGCGACGCCCCCGGCATGTTCGCCAGGCCCAAGGGCATAGCCGTCGACAGCGAGGGACACATATACGTGGTGGACGCCGCCTTCAACAACGTCCAGATATTCGACCGCGAGGGGCAGGTACTCCTCGCCTTCGCCGGGTTCGGCGGCGGCAGGGGCGAGCTCATACTCCCCGCCGGCATGGCCATAGACGACAAGGACTTCATATACGTGGTGGACCAGTGGAACGAGAGGGTCCAGGTCTTTGAGTACCTCGGCGAAAAGCACAGGGCCAGGGAGGCCGCCGCCGAGGGCGAGGGAAAGAAAAAGAAGAAAAAATAGGGCAGGCCGACCTCACCATGGGACGAGCGGGCCTTCTCCCGGCCAAATTCGGGAGAAGGCCTTTTCTTATAACACCGCGTTTTCAAAGTATCTTTTTCCATAGACGGTGCACGGCTGACTTCCGTTTCTTTTTATTAAATTCCCATTAATTTTTCTCTTGACAGAATTTAATTTTAGAGTATAATAGCTTTAAACGATAAGTCATCGAAGGTTCACGGTGGGCCTGCGTGACTGAAAAGGCGACGATGCCGCATTACTGCTGACGTTAGGTGGTCTCAGACAGTATTACGGCATTTTTTTATTGCAAAAAATGCCGGGGCAAGAGAGTTAGGAATCAACGACAAAACAGCAGAAACGGAAGGAGCAGCAATATGAAAAGGTTTTTAGCCATCGCACTCGCAGCCACTGTCGGTTTCCTCGTCTACACCGGTAGCGCTTCCGCCGCCACCATCGCCACCTACGGCGCAGGCGCCACGGCCAACGGCGTGGCCGGCTCCAGGCACAACCTCGGTAGCTTCGGCGCCCACGTTGTCTCCGACGGCACCACCGAGGTATGCGTATTCTGTCACGCGCCTCACCACGGCAACCCGGCCAAGGGGCCATTGTGGAACAGGACCAACTCCTCCACGAGCTACCAGCCCTACGGCATGACCATAGCCGGCACCAACATCACGGGCACCCCTGGCGCAGCCAGCCTCGCCTGTCTCTCCTGTCATGACGGTATCACCACCTTCGATACCCTCATCAACGCCCCCGGTAAGGGCAACAACGGCTCCAACAACAAGACCGCCACTTCCATGGGCTGGAACTTCTTCGAGGACGGCAGCGCTGTCGGCAACAAGCTCGGCTCCACCAGGCTCACCATCGGCTGGTCCACCGGTCAGGTTGGCTCTTCCGGCGGCGCCACTGACGTCGACCTGAGGGACGACCACCCGATATCAGTTCCTTACCCCACTACCGGCGGCAAAGCCTCCCTGAGGCCGTCTAACACCGACATCGCCGGCATCGACCTCACCTGGGGCCTCAACAGCACCGGTCAGGCCGACCCCAACATCGGCCAGAACAGGTGGTCCGTCAACGGCACCATCGTAGGCCCCGCCGGCGCGGATATCTCCGCCCTCCTCAGGGGAACCGCCAAGCAGGTCGAGTGCTCCAGCTGTCACGACCCGCACTTCTCCAACAAGAGCTGGGACGA
>JBHHVK010000156.1:0-5041 GCA_046754205.1 Thermodesulfobacteriota bacterium | reverse complement strand
CGCCCCCCTCGCTCAGGAGACGCGAATTTATGAGACCCTTATTGACGGTCGGCCCTAATTGAGATAATCTTATACAACACGGCCGCCCCGCCCTGAACGACGGTGAGCCCTTACGGGGCAGGCGCGTCATCAAAGGCCCTTCCATGGGCCTGCGAGGGGTGGAGGCGGCTCCACCCGAACCCGGCAAGCGGAGACGAGGGAGCATACATGTCGATAGGCAACAAGCAACGTTTGACCCTGAACCAGGCGTCGAGGCCCGGCTCCGGCGCGGCGGTGCTTTACGATAATCTCCCGGCCCCTTCGGCCGCGGCGGACCTCGACGCATCCATCGACGAGGCCGCCGGCGCCCTGCTCGCCCGCCAGTCGGCCGAGGGCCACTGGGTATTCGACCTCGAGGCGGACACCACCATACCCGCCGAGTACGTCCTGCTCCAGCGATTCCTCTCCAGGCCCCTCGGCGCCGGGGCGGACGAAAAGATCGCCCGCTACCTCCGGTCAAGACAGCTCGCCTCCGGCGGATGGCCGCTCTACGAGCAGGGGGGCCCCGACATAAGCGCCACGGTAAAGACCTACTTCGCCCTCAAGCTCCTCGGCGACGGCCCGGAAGAGCCCCACATGAAGGAGGCCGTGAGCCTGGTGCTCGACATGGGGGGGGCCTCCCGGGTCAACGTCTTCACCCGGATAACCCTGGCGCTCTTCGGCCAGATACCCTGGAGGACCGCCCCGGCCATGCCCGTGGAGATAATGCTGCTGCCGAAGGCCTCCTTCTTCCACCTCGACAAGGTGTCATACTGGTCGAGGACCGTGATGGTCCCGCTTCTCATCCTCTACGCCCATCGTCCCGTCTGCCGCCTCGGGCCCGATGAAGGTGTAAGGGAGCTCTTCAGGGAGGACCCCGAGGGGCTCCGCCACCTCGACGGCTTCATGGAGGGCCATCGCCTCAAGAACCTCTTCATCGCCGTCGACCGCGTGCTTAAAAAGACCGAGCGTCTCGTCCCCGGCCCTGTGAGAAAAAGGGCCGTAAAGAAGGCCGAGCGATTCACCATCGAGAGGATGAGGGGCGAGGGCGGCGTAGGGGCCATCTTCCCGGCCATGGCCAACTCGGTGATGGCGCTGAAGGTCCTCGGCTACGAAAAGGGCGACCCGGAGATCGAGCGGGGCCTCAAGGCCATCGACGAGCTGGTGGTGGAAAAGGAGAACGAGTCTTTATGCCAGCCCTGCCACTCCCCGGTGTGGGACACCTGCCTTAGCCTCCTTGCCCTGCTCGAAGCGGGGCTGCCGCCCGAGCACCCCTCGGCACGTCGGGCGGTGGACTGGCTCATGGACAAACAGGTCCTCGTAAGGGGAGACTGGGCCAACCGCACCCCGGGGCTCGAACCGGGCGGCTGGGCCTTCCAGTTCGAAAACGCATTCTACCCCGACCTCGACGACACGGCCATGGTGCTGATGTCGCTCCTCCGGGCAGGCGCGCTCGAAGACGGCGCCAAGAAGGACCGGCTCTCCCTGGCCGTGAACTGGCTCATAGGCATGCAGAGCTCCGACGGGGGCTGGGGTGCCTTTGACATCGACAACAACCAGCTCTATCTGAACGAGATACCCTTCGCCGACCACGGGGCGCTCCTCGACCCCTCCACATCGGACGTCACGGCGCGGTGCGTGGAGTGCCTCGGCATGCTCGGCTTCGGCCCTGACTTCGAGCCGCTGAGACGGGGCGTGGAGTTTCTCAAGAGGGAACAGGAGGAGAGCGGCGCCTGGTTCGGCCGCTGGGGAGTGAACTACCTCTACGGCACATGGTCGGTGCTCTCCGGGCTCAGAAAGGCTGGCGAGGACATGAGCCAGCCCTGCGTGCAGAGGGCCGTCAGGTGGCTCAAGGACCGCCAGAACCGTGACGGGGGATGGGGCGAGACCTGCGACTCCTACGAGGACCCGGGGCTTGCCGGGAGGGGCGCGACCACCGCGTCCCAGACCGCCTGGGCCCTTCTTGGCCTCATGGCCGCCGGTGAGGTGCGCTCCCCGGAGGTCAGGCGCGGGGTGGAGTACCTGCGCGGGACGAGGAGCGGCCGCGGCGGGTGGGACGAGAGGCACTTCACGGGCACGGGTTTTCCGAAGGTCTTCTACCTCAAGTACCACGGCTACAGCCGGTACTTCCCCATCTGGGCCCTGGCCGTGCACAGGAGGCTTACCACGACGGGACGCACGCTCGCCGACGAGGTGACGCTCTCAGAGCCGGCGGACCTGGAGCTTCCCGTACTCGAAAGAAGAGAGAGGAAGGCGTCGAAGCGCAAAAGGGCCCGCAAGGCCGGGGCCTGAGACCCCTTTCGACGGCCGGGCGCGGCCGTTCCTACCGGCCCCTCAGGTCCTTGACGGCGGTGCCGGCCCCTACGACCTCACCGGCCCCCGGGCCTTGACCCGCATCACCCGCCGCCCCGGCCTCATCCGACACACCGCCCCCCCCGCGACCCCGGCCGAGCCTCACCAGCAGAGCCTTCATGGGATTTTTTACCGCGTCGAGGACGGCCGTGGGCTCATACCCGCAGTGGACCATGCAGTCCGCGCACCTCGGGTCCCTGTCAAGGCCGTACCCGGACCAGTCGGTCTCCTCCATCAGCTCCCGGTAGCTTCCAGCGTACCCGTCGTTTAAGAGGTAGCACGGCCTCTGCCAGCCGAAGACGTTGCGCGTGGGGTTGCCCCAGGGCGTGCACCTGTAGTCCTGGCGCCCGGCGAGAAAATCGAGATAGAGCCCGCTGTGGTTGAAGGCCCACCCCCTCTTTCGGCTCATCTCGACCAGGGGCCTGAAGAGCTCCACGGTCGACCGCCTGTCGAGGCATATCCCGTCGTCGGTGTCCTCGTAACTGAAGGCCGGGGATACGGTCATGGCCTCCACGCCGAGGGTGGTAAGAAAATCGAAGAGCCGGGCCGCATCCTCCGGGGTCGAGGACCTGAAGAGCGTCGTGTTCGTCGTCACCCTGAAGCCCCGCCTTACGGCCTCGCCTATGGCGGCCACCGCCTTGTCGAAGACCCCCGGGCAGGAGACGATCTCGTCGTGGCGCTCCCTCATGCCGTCGATGTGGACGCTGAAGCTCAAGTACCTCGAGGGCTCGAACTCCCCGAGCTTGCCCTCGAGGAGCAGGCCGTTGGTGCAGAGGTAGACGAACTTCTTTCGCGCCACCAGGCCCCGCACTATCCCGCCTATCTCCGGATGAAGGAGCGGCTCGCCGCCGGGTATGGATACCACCGGCGCGCCGCACTCCTCGGCCGCCTCGATGCACTCCGCCACGCTCATGCGCCTCGCCAGCACCTCTTCGGGGTAGTCTATCTTGCCGCACCCGGCGCAGTTCAGGTTGCACCGGAACAGCGGCTCGAGCATGAGGACGAGGGGGAAACGCCCCCGGCCACGCAGCGACTTTCCGAGCACATAGGAGCTGAGCGCCGTTATCTGATGGATGGGTATGCCCATGGGTCGAATCCTTTCAGCTTATGGCTACCTGCAGTAGCCCTCTTGCCTGAACCAGTCCACCGCGTCTTCGAGCGCCTCGATGGCGGGACGCGCGGCATAACCGAGGGCGCGCGCGGCCTTGGCCGACGAGTAGAACATCGGCTTTTTCGACATGCGGACCCCGTCCACGGTTATCTGCGGCTCGGGGCCGGACCTGAGCCCGGCCCACGCCTCGGCCACATAGGCCAAGGGGAGCACGAGCCCGTGGGGGAGCCTGACCTTCGGGGGCCTTACCCCGGCCAGGGCGGCGAGCCCGGTGAGTATCTCCCTTAAGGCGAGGTTCTCCCCGCCGAGTATGTACCTCTGCCCGACCTCACCCCTTTCGAGGGCGGAGAGGTGCCCGGCGGCCACGTCGTCAACGTGGACGACGTTGAGCCCCGTGTCCACGTAGGCGGGCATGCGCCCGTCCACGGCGTTCACTATCATGCGCCCCGTGGGCGTGGGCTTTATGTCCCTCGGGCCGACCGGAGTAGAGGGGGAGACGATTACCGCCGGAAGGCCCTCCTCCTCGGCCATGCGGCGGACGAGGTCTTCGGCGAGGAACTTCGTCCGCTTGTACCAGCCCACCATGTCCCCGATGGTCGCCCTTGAGGTCTCGTCCACCGGGCTGCCGTCCCTCGAGGGGCCGAGCGTGGCCACGCTGGACGTGTAGACGACGCGGCTCACACCGGCCGAAAGGGCGGCCCGCATCACGGCCGCGGTGCCCTCCACGTTCACCCTCTTCATGGCCTCGGGGTCGGGCACCCAGAGGCGGTAGTCCGCGGCCACGTGGAAGAGGGCGTCGCAACCCGCAAGCGCGCGTTCCACCGTCGAGCCTTCGGTGATGTCGCCGCGGCGGACGTCCACGTCGAGGCCGTCGATGTTGGAGGTGTCGCTTCCGGGGCGCACGAGCACCCTGACCCTGTGCCCCGCCTCGATGAGCCTGATGACGACGGCCGAGCCGACAAAGCCCGTTGCGCCTGTAACCAGCGTTACCATAGTGAAATCAACCCTCAGCCCGTCCCCGCTCTCCGGAAAAAGACCGGCCGGCCCGCGGGCCCCGCGCCTGAAACCGCACCTACTGATTTTATCAGAGATCCACCCGTTGGCAAACCGGAAAGAAGCGGGGCGGGCCCGGGGGCCCGGGTAATCAGTAGTCGTCGAAGTTCGCGCGCCTGCCGGAGTGCATCTTTCTCTGGGAGATGTTCATGACCCAGGAGGTTATGGCCGGTACGGACAGCGGCAGGGGCAGCCTCCTCAGTATGGACGGCCAGGAGTAAAACTCGCTGTACATCCAGCGTATCCGCTCTTCGAGGTCCTCCGCCGAGAAGTTCCTCGGCCGTATGTTGGAGACCACCCCCGGGAGGCGGTCGGCGCTGGCCGGGGCGATTATGCGGCCCTCGGCGAGGTAGCGGTCGTAGACCTTCGTGCCCTTGTGGGGCGTGAAGGAGTTGAAGAAGGCCACGTGTACCTTATGCTCGCTGAGGAACTTGAGCGTGGACCGGAAGTCATCGAGGGTGTCCGAGTCCCACCCGAAGATGAGGTTGAAGGAGAAGCTTATGTCGA
>JBHHVK010000155.1:0-5102 GCA_046754205.1 Thermodesulfobacteriota bacterium | reverse complement strand
GCCACCCACTACCACGAGCTTACGGAGCTTTCCTTGACAAAGGAAAGGGTCAGAAACTATAATATGGCCGTAAGACACTGGGAAGACAGGATAATATTTCTGAGGAAGGTGGTGCCCGGGGGGTGTTCGTCCTCCTACGGGATACAGGTGGCGAGGCTCGCCGGGCTCCCCGGCTCCGTCATCGAGCGGGCGGGAGAGATACTCAAAAACCTCGAGACAGGGGAGCTTACGAGCACCGGGATGCCGAGGCTCGCCACCGGGGGGTCCAAAGGGCCCGGCGCGGCGGAGGGGGAGGCAGACGGGGCAGGGGGGGGAGGGGGGGCTCCTCCGGCTGACGGTCAAGGGGTCGCGCAGATGAACCTGCTCGGCACCGCCGACCCCCTGACCGAAGAGCTCAGGAACGTAGACCTCGACAACACGACCCCGATGGAGGCCCTGAATATCATCGCAAGGCTCAAGGGCCTGCTCAAAGAGCGATCATGAACCTTCGCGGCAACGCAACTCACCTCCTGGCCTCGCTCCTCCTTCTCCTGGCGGCCGCGCTTGCCCCCGACGCTTCATCGGAGGCGGCGTCGGCGGGGGTCCATGTCACGGGCATAAGGCACTGGACCAACCCGACCTACACCAGAGTGGTGATAGACCTCGACCGTAAGCCCAACTCCTACTCCTACAGGCTCCTCAAGCGGGACCCCTCCATAAACAAGCCCCGCAGGCTCTACGTGGACATCACGAGGGCGAGCATCGGCAAGACGCTCCTGCGCTCCATACCCATTCACGACGGCCTGCTGAAGATGGCCCGCACGGGCCAGTACAACCGGCGCACCGTCAGGGTGGTCCTCGACATAGAGTCCATCGAGGACTACAAGATATTCCCCATCGAGGAGCCCTACAGGATAGTCATAGACGTGACCGGCAAAAAGGGCGCCATCGGAGCGTCAGCCCGGACCCGGCCCGCGGTCCGGACCCCGGGCGCCTCGCCGTCGCTCAGCCGCCAGCTCGGCCTCAAGGTCCGTCGCGTGGTGATAGACGCGGGCCACGGCGGCAAGGACCCCGGGGCCGTGGGCAGGCGGGGGCTCAAGGAAAAGGACGTTACGTTGAAGCTCGCGCGCCTCGTCCGCGACCGGCTCAAGGGCAAGGTCGACGAGGTGATACTCACGCGCAGCCGCGACGTCTTCATACCCCTTGAGGAGAGGACGGCCATAGCCAACAAGAGGGACGCCGACCTCTTCGTATCCATCCACATAAACGCCAGCCCGAGGAGGTCCGCCTCCGGCATAGAGACCTACATCCTCGATTTTTCGAGCAGCGACGATTCCCGCCGCGTCGCGGCCCGCGAGAACGCCACCTCCACACGGAGCGTAAGCGACCTCGAGTTCATCCTGAAGGACCTCATGAAGACCGCCAAGACGAACGACTCGAGCCTGCTCGCCTCCACCGTGCAGACGAACCTCGTACGGTCGCTCGCGAGCAAGTACCGCGGCATACCGAGCAACGGCGTCAAGGGGGCCCCTTTCTACGTCCTCGTGGGCACGGAGATGCCGAGCGTGCTCGTCGAGGTCTCCTTCCTGAGCAACTCCAAGGACGAACGGCGCCTCCGTGAGCGCAGGTACCTCGAACTGGCCGCCGAGGGCATCACAAAGGGTATCTTGAATTACATAAAACAAAGCAATGACATGTACGGGTGCCATGAATGCTCAAGACCAGCCTCATAGAAGCCCTCGCAGGGGGCGGACCGCCGGCCAGTGCCGTTAAGGACTACCTCGCCCGGGGCGCCGAAGATATCCGCAGGGTACACTACGCCAGGGTAGGCGCCGACGGCGTGGGCGAGGGGATGGGCAAGGACTCTCCCGGCTACAGGGCCTGCAGGATCCGCACCGACATCATAGACGGTCTCATCGAGGCCCTCTACACCCACAAGATAGACAAGCTCGCCTTCAAGGGGAACGTAACGCTCGCGGCCCTCGGGGGCTACGGCAGGTCGGAGCTCAACGTCTGCTCCGACATAGACCTCATGCTCCTGTACAGTGGCAGGCTCAACCCCGCCATAGAAGAGCTCACGCAGGAGATCCTGTACATGTTATGGGATACGGGTCTCGACCTCGGCTTCAGCATAAGGAGCGCCTCGGAATGCCTCGTCCTCGCCTCGGGCGACCACAAGACCATGACCTCGCTGCTCGACATGAGGTACCTCGTCGGGGACCGGGACCTCTACGACAAATTCACGGCCCGCTATGAAAAGAGGCTCCTGGGTAAGCGCGCCTCATCCGGGTTCATTGAGGAAAAGCTTTATGAAAACACCGCAAGGCGTGAGAAATACGGCGAAAGCGTCTACATCCTCGAGCCGAACGTAAAGGAGGGGGAGGGGGGGCTCAGGGACCTGCACACGGCCATGTGGATCGTAAAGGCGCGTAGCAGGGAGAGCGACGACCCCGTGGCGCTCGGGCTCATCTCCGAGGAGGAGATGACCGTGCTTACCGCGTCCAGCGACTTCATCCTCTGGGTCCGCAACGAGCTCCACCTCGAGACCGGGAGAAAAGCGGACCAGCTCACCTTCGACCACCAGGAGAGGATAGCCCGGCTCTCGGGGTTCGAGAATACGAAACACTCGCTCGCCGTTGAGTCCTTCATGCAGACCTACTACAGGCACGCCGCAAACATAGACCACTACTCCAACCTCATACTCTCCAGGTGCCTGCACTGGGAGGAGAAGACCCCCGCCTTCAGGTGGAAGAAGAGGGTCCTCGTCGACGGGGACTTCGTCATCTCCGAGGGGGCCCTCGGCGTGAGGTCGCCCGACGTCTTCAAGGAGCGCCCCGAGGCCATGCTCAAGGCCTTCGAGCACTCCCAGGCCAACCAGGTGCCGCTCGACCAGGGCACGAGGGACCTGATACTGAAGAACCTCTTCAGGGTGGACGAAAGATTCAGAAGCTCGCCGGAGGCGGCGGCCTCCTTTCTGACCATCCTCAGGGGCAAAAACGTCTTCAGGACGCTGGGGGAGATGCACGGCCTCAAGTTCCTCGGGCGCTACATCCCCGAGTTCGCGGGCATAGCCTGCAAGGTCCAGCACGACAGGTACCACGTCTACACCGTCGACGCCCACACGCTCTTCGCCATACGGGAGCTCGAAAGGCTCAGGGACGAGAACAGGGCCGAGTTCAACCTGCTGGCCACCCTCTTCGTCGAGCTGACCCGTCCGGAGATCCTCTATCTCGCCGTACTCTTCCACGACGTGGGAAAAGCGCTCGGCAAGGGGCACGCCAGGACCGGCGCCGTCATGGCCGCCGAGGCCTGCGAGAGGCTCGGGCTCGGCGCGGACGAGGTGTCCATGGTGAGGTTCCTCGTGGCCAACCACCTGATACTCGCCGACACCGCCCAGTACAGGGACCTCCACGACGAAAAGCTCATCATGGAGTTCGCCAGGAAGGTCGGGGACATGGAAAAGCTCAACCTCCTCTACCTCCTCACCTTCGCCGACATAAGGGCCGTCGGCCCCGAGGTCTGGAGCCAGTGGAAGGGGATGCTCTTTCAGGAGCTCTACTTCAAGGCGCTCACGGCCATCGAGATGGGCGCCCTGGAGGCGGAAGAGACCGTAAAGAGGAGGGAGAAGGTCAAGGAGGCGGCGGCGAAGATACTCGCCGAAGAGGGTTTTTCCATGGAGGAGGCCGAGGTGTACTTCAAGAACCTCCCGAGGAGGTATTTTCTGGCCACCGGCCCCGAGACCGTGGCCCATCACGTGGAGATGCTCCGCGAGCTCGGGACCAGGCCCTACATCATGAACGTGCGCCAGGACACGGTGCGCGAATACACCGAGATAATCATCGCCACGATGGACATCCACGGCCTCTTCTCCATGATAGCCGGGGTCATGGCCGCCAACGGCGTGGACATACTCGGCACCCAGATATATACCCTTACGAACGGGACCGTCCTCGACATACTCCAGGTCAAGAGCTCCTACGGCAGGTACATAAAGGACGAGTCCAAGCTCGAAAAGATAGAGCGGGACCTCTCCGACGTGCTGGCCGGGCAGGTGAGGGTGGCCACCATCGTCGGCAGGCGCATGAAAAAGTCGATACTCGACCACAGGGCGAGACCGGCGGTGCCCACGAGGGTGGAGATAGACAACGAGGTCTCGGACGACTACACGGTCATAGACGTGAGGGCGGGAAACCGCATAGGGCTCCTTTACGACATAACGAGCACGCTCTCGTGCCTCGGCCTCTACATCGGCGTGGCGAAGATAACCACCAAGGGGGACGAGGCGGCCGACGTATTCTACGTCAAGGACATTTTTGGTCAAAAAATATTCTATAAAAACAAGTTAGCGGAAATAGTTAACAGCGTTTATGATGTTATTGCCGGCCCCGCCCGGCCCGGCGAAAAGGCGGCCTCGGGAGAGGGCGGTTGACCGGCGGCGGCCTCATAGGGGAGTTCCTCGATCACATAGTGGTCGAAAAGGGGCTGAGCGCGAACACGCACGCATCCTACAGGAGGGACCTCGAAAGGTTCGCGGCCTCCCTGGCGGAAAACGGCAGGACGGTAGCCGGGGCCACCCGGTCAGACGTATCGGCCTTCGTCGGGCGCCTCTCCGACATGGGCCTCTCGGTAAGGTCCTATACGAGGAGCCTGGTGGCCGTGCGCGGGCTCTACAGGTACCTCCTCAAGAGGGGGCTCGTGGAGTCCTCTCCCTGCGACGACGTGGACGTGCCGAGAATGAAGCCGAAACTCCCTGAATTCCTTACGATTGACGAGGTGGGCGCCCTGCTCGCCGCCCCGGACACCGGTGCCCCGACGGGCCTCAGGGACAAGGCCATGATCGAGGTCCTCTACGCCACGGGGCTCAGGGTCTCCGAGCTTACGGGGCTCGAGATGAGCGCGTTGAACCTCCAGGGAGGCTTTCTGAGGACCCTCGGCAAGGGCTCTCGTGAGCGGGTCGTGCCCATGGGAGAGGCGGCCATGGTCTGGGTCAAGAGGTACATGGAGGGAGCAAGGCCCGCGCTCCTCAAGGGCGCGAGGTCCAGGCACCTCTTCGTCACTCGCAGGGGACGGGCCATGACGAGGCAGAACTTCTGGAATATCCTGAAGAGGCTCGCCCTCAAGGC
>JBHHVK010000154.1:0-5172 GCA_046754205.1 Thermodesulfobacteriota bacterium | reverse complement strand
ACCAGTCAACAGCCCTGTTGGCCGATTTATTCGGGGCGGGGTTCCTGGCTATGACTTTCGGGTGAGGGACCCCATGACCTCTTCCTGGACGAGCCCCCAGACCTCTCTTTTGAGCTCGAGGAAACGTTCGGTCATCTGGACCTCGAGCCGCCTCGGCCGGGGCAGGTCGTTCTTGTAGACGGCCTTCACCTGCCCGGGCCTCGCTGACATGACGACAAGGGTGTCGCTCAGTATGAGCGCCTCGTCTATGGAGTGGGTGATAAAGAGGACCGTCTTGCCCGATTCCTGGACGATGTTCAAAAGCTCCTGCTGGAGGAGCTGGCGGGTCATGGCGTCGAGGGCGGCGAAGGGCTCGTCGCAGAGCAGCACGTCGGGCTTGTTGGCGAGCACGCGGCAGAGCGCCACCCGCTGCTGCATCCCCCCGGATAGCTCCCCGGGGTAGGCGTCCTCGAAGCCCGTTAGCCCGACCGTCTCAATCCACCTCGCCGCCTCGCTCAGCCGCTCCCGTTTCGCCACGCCGCTCATGCGCGGGCCGAAGGAGACGTTCTCCATGACCGTCATCCAGGGAAAGAGCGCGTAGCTCTGGAATATCATGCCGCAGCGGGGCTCCACGCCGGTTATAACGCTGCCTTCGAGGGTTATCGTCCCGGACGTCGGGGCGGTGAACCCGGCCACCATGTTGAGGATCGTGGACTTGCCGCACCCCGAGGCCCCGACGACGCAGACCACCTCCCCGGCGTGGACGTCGAGCGAGAACCCCTTTACGGCCTCGACCTCGCCCTTTCTCGTAAGGAAGGTCTTGGATACCGAGTCCATGGCTATGAGCGTCCGGCTCATGCGCCCCCCCCGCGCCCCTGCCAGGGCAGCAGCGCCTTTTCGAGCCCCCTGAAGAGGATGTCGAGGACGAGGACGGTAACGCTTATGGAGAGCATGCCGACGAGGACCTGGCCCGTGTCCGACCACTCCTTGGCCGTCCATATGCGGAAGCCCAGGCCGCTGTTTGCCCCGACCATCTCGGCGGATATGACGCAGGTCCAGGCTATGGCGAGCACGACCTTGAGCCCGCTCAGGATGTTTGGGAGCGCCCCGGGCAGCACCACGTGGCGGATGACCTGGTAGCGCGAGGCCCCGAGGTTCCTCGCGGCGAGCGTCAGCGTCGGGTCCACCCGCATGGTGGCGTCGGTGGTGTAGACGAGGACCGAGGCGAAGCAGCCCATGAAGACTATGGCGTACTTCTGCTGCTCGCCGATGCCGAGCCAGAGCATGGATAGCGGTATCCAGCTGAGCGCCGGAAGCGGCCTTATGATGGAGATTACCGGGCTGACCGCGGCCCTTACGACCGGGCTTATACCGAGGACGAGGCCGAAGGGGACGCCCGCGAGAGTGGAGAGGACAAAGCCCGCGAGCACCCTCTGCGCGCTCATCCTGATGTCGTGGAAGAGGACGGCGTCGGGGCCGGTGGAGAGGTCCCACATCCTCAAGATGACCCGGCTCGGAGGGGGGAGGAAGAAGGGGTCGATGAGCCCGGAGCGCACCGAGCCCTCCCAGAGGGCGAGAAAAACGAGGAGCCCCGCAGAGCCGATGGTGGCGAGCTGCCAGTACTCGAAAGGTTTTCTGTCCAATGCCACTCCCGTAGAGTCCGGAAAGGGTGGTAGCGGGGCCGGGTCAGCCGCCCGCGGGCAGGATGTCGAGGTTCACCCACTCCCTGAAGGCCGGCTTCACCGGTATGGCCTTTATATCGCCGTGCAGGATATCGACGACGTATTCGGCCTGGCCGAAAAGCCCGCTGTCGCTCATCACGCGCCTCTGGTCGGCCGCCCCGTGCCAGACGAATTTTCTCATGTTCTTTCGCAGGAGCCCCGGGTCCTGGCGGATATAACGGCCCGCCGCAATCTCCACCGCCCCGTCCGGGTTCTCCCTCACCCATTCGAGGGCCTCGAAGTAGGCCTCCATGAAGCGCGACGCGCGCCCGGGGTCCTCGTCCACCCAGCGTCTGTTTATGATAAGGACGTCGGGGCCGGTCATGGTGCCGAACCGCTTGTATATCTCGGTGTCCACGTCCATGGCGAGGACCGTTGCGCCGGGGACCTCCTTGAGCTGGCTGAATCCCGGCTCCCATACGAGCGCGGCGTCGACGTTTCCGGCGCGGAAGACCGCGGGCACGTCGCCGACCTCGAGGTTTACGAGCTTTACGTCAGTCTTGGTGTCGAGGCCGTGCTCGGCCAGGAGCAGGCGGCCGGTTATGTCGACCGAGGAGCCGAAGGGGAAGCCGACCTTGCCGCCCCTGAGCCCCTCGAAGCCGGTTATGCCGGGCCTGGCCACGAGCCCCTCGAAGCCCGGGGCGATGTCCTGGTTGCCGACCCAGTAAAACCGCCTGTTGCCCTGGGCCATGGCGCTCAGCATGGCTATCTCGCCGAGGCTCGCGAACTGCGCCTCTCCGGAGGATATGGCGTTGAGGCGGTCCATGGACTTGCCGATGAACCGCCACCGGACGTCGAAGCCGGCCTTTTCGAATATGCCGCGCTCCATGCCGACCCAGACGGGTATATGGCCGTACCACTGCGAGCCCACGGCGACCACGCGGTGCGGCCCGGGGTCCTTCCTTGCCCCGGCCCTATCTTCGCGGGAGCATCCGAGGGTGAATATCACGAGCGAGACGAGCGCGAGCGCGAGGGCCCGGCCCATGACCTTCTCGAAAATGTCATTAACTCCTGTCATCTGGCGCCTCGTCGTTTGATTGTGATTTTTGGCTCGACCAGCTAATTCAATCACAAAGGGGGGCTAAATTCAATCCCTGGCCGGGGCCAAGTACGATACTTCAACAGCGTCAGTTAGAGTACCAACGCACATGACCACGGCTATATGATGCGAAAGAAGGCCTGAAAGTGGCGAATGGGTAAGCGTAATCGACGGGCGGCGAGGGCTGGGTTTTAAGGCGCTATGGAGGCAGGTCTGCTCTTAGCCCCTTGCGAGCTAATAGTATGCCGTCAGTTTCGTGAAAAAACGGTCGCGTCTGTAATCCAGTTCCGTTGCGATTGACTTGCTGATGGTGCGCTCCATGCCAAGGGAGAGGGTCAGGCCGGCCGCCTTCCATAAGGACGCCTGCGCTGAAATTCCGTGGGTTAACGTCCTTACCTGGACATGCCTGCCGACGGCGGAGGGATAGAGCTGGCCGCTCTGGCGTATAAGATAATCCTTGTGCGAGTAGCTCACGTTACCGAGGATGGATAGCCGGGACAGGGGCCCTCTAAGTGGCAGGGTAACGTCGGCCCGGAAGGCGTTCTCCCTGAAACGGCTGTCGAGCGCCCTGGGGCCGAGCACGGGGTCGTTGTCATTGACGGTGTTTTCGTCGTTGAAGGTGTAGTCGAGCGCAAGAGTGCCTGCCTTTTCGTGCGACAATACCGCCCCGAGCCCGAAGGTGTATGTTATCGCGTCCTGATACTTCAGCGAACTCGCCGGGGAGCCGGTGGATGCAAATGAGCCCGTGTACGTTTGATCCAGGTATGCGCCGCGTATCTTAAAGGACTGTTTGCTTTTACTGGTCCACGTGGCCGTGAATGTGGCCCCGAGGTTGGTGCTCAGCCACTGGTTGTTGAAAATGAAGAACTGCGCATCGCCCTTCAACTCCAGGTCTATCGACGGGCCTATGCGGTAGCTCAGGCTCGGGTTTATGTAGTGGCCGGTGAAGTCGTTGTCGTTGGCCAACTGCTCCGTATAGAGAGTGGCGTAATACATGTACCCCAGCTTGGCCTTGAAGCTGTCCGCAAACTCAAGGGCGCGAGTGTCTATCATGGCCAGCAGGGTGGTGCCGTTGCTGCCTCCGGCGGCCTGCTGCAGGCCTGTGCGTTCGGCGCTGGTGGAGCCTGGGTTGTCGTCATAGAAGAAGTCGACCGAGCCGTAGAGGCTGACGAGCCGCGTGAGAGGGGAGAGGTATCGCATATAACTTCGGGCGGACTCTGCATAAGGCGAGGTCCCGTCGATGGCGCCGAAGAGCTTCGCGGCGGGGCCGTACGCGCCCCGCTGCGCCAATATGTCGCCCAGCTGATAGCGGGAGGCGTCGGCATAGTCTCCTCCACCCTCTATCAAACGTTCGAATATCACCTCCGCCTCGTCCTCCCGGCCGACGCCCTGCAGACAGGAGGCGTAATTGAAGGCGACCTGCTCGTCGGCCGGGTTTGCCGCGTACCGCTTGCCGTAGTGGGCGAGCGCCTTGCCGGGCTTCCCGGCGAAGAGGTAAGCATCGGCAAGGAGCGCCTCGACCCCCTCTATGGGCGTGGGGCTTTGGGCGACCTTTTCGAGGTAGGGGATGGCCACAGCCGCGTTGCCCTGCATGTAATGTATGGCGCCGAGGTAATAAAAGGCCGTCAGATTTTCCGGGTCGCTCGCCAGGACTTCATTGAGCTTGCCTTTGGAGACCTCGAGGTTGTCGGACTCGTAGTCCCCGATGGCCTCGTCGAGCAGGGCCGCGGTGTCGGCGAGGGCCGGGGGCGCGCATACAAAAAAGAGCATTACCGTAAAAACAATGGAAAAGAGCGTTCTTGCGCGCATAGAGTTGACCTCCAAAGGTTGCAATTAAGGCTATGAAGCCGGACAATGATCTCCGGCGCTATCTTTCTCCCCCATCCCCACCAGTAGTACCAGTACCAGTAGGAGTGCCCTCGGAAGGGTTGTTCGGGTCAGTACCAGGCGGGGGAGTAATGCCCGTGTCAAGGCCGGGGTCTGTCAGGGTACCGAAGGGATTCTCATCTTGCGGGACCCTGCCGTCGCCCGTGCTGCCAGGGCCCGAGCCGAACTCTTCGTCCGTGAGGATGAGCGGGTCAAGGGCCTTCTCAATGCCTCCCTCGACGCGCTCCCTGTAGGAGTCGGGCCTGGTGCCCGATTCGGAGTCGCCGGGATTTATGAGCCCCTGAATGAGCGCACTGCTCAACTCCTGCATCTCCTCGTCCGTCAGCTCAAGAATCGGCGTGGCATCAGGGTTCGTAATTCCTCGAATGCCGCCTCCTGCACCACGAAGTCCTTTACCGTCGCTCCCGGTATTGCCGCCCAGAGCAGACCATACTTTTCCAATGCCAATCCGAAGCTTTTTCGATAGCGCTTGCGTTGGCGTTAATTTCTTTCCGCCGCTGTCGGGGTCGGTCCCGCCGCCGCTGTCGGGGTCGGTCCCGCCGCCGC
>JBHHVK010000153.1:0-5298 GCA_046754205.1 Thermodesulfobacteriota bacterium | reverse complement strand
GAGGCGGAGTACTACCTCGCCGTGACCAGGTACAAGGAGACGGGAGATTCCATCTACCTCGGAGAGGCCTGCGACAGGATGAAGGAGAAGTTCCCGGACAGCCACTGGACCAAGAAGTGCTCTGTCTGGTCTGGCGTGGGTCACGAGGCGAGAGCCCGCTTCGTCGGGTACGACCAGGGCGGCTCAGGCGCGAGCGGCGCTTACTGAGTCCTCGCCGAGACCGTCCCCTCCCCCTGGCGGGGAGGGGATTTTTTTGCCCTCCCCCCGTCACGGGGCCGCCGCGGCGCCGGCATTGACAACTCCACCTGGGTGATATATCTTCATTCCGCCCCCACCTCAAACAAAACCGGGCTTCAGGTAACCGCCATGTCAATTCCAAACCGGCGCCTTCGGCCTCCGGCGCCCAGGTCCGTCGCGGCCGCAGCAGCCGCCGTCCTTTTCCTTTTACTCCCGGCCGCCCCCAGCTCCGCAGGACCCGGTGGTGCCGAAGGCGCGACGCCCGCGGCCGCCTGGAAGGCAAGGGCGGAGGTCTCCTACGTAAACACCTCGGGCAACACCGAGACGCAGACGCTCGCCGGAAAGTTCGACCTGCGGCGGGAGGGGCCGGTAAACCGGCTTTACCTCTCGGGCAGCGGTCTTTTCGCCAGCAGCAACGGCGAAGAGACCTCCAACAAGCTCGCCCTGGACTCGCTCTGGGAGAGGGCCTTTACGCCGAGGTTCTTCGGGCTCCTTGCGGGAGGGTACTCCAGGGACAGGTTCTCCGGGTACGACTTCAGGGCCTTCGGAGGCCCGGGCGTGGGCTATGAGCTGATAAAGACGGACAGGCAGAGGCTCAAGGGCGTGGCGACGCTCCTGTACTACCACGACGAGTTCTCAAAGGGCGCGGCGAGCACGGACAACTACCCCTCGGGCAAGTTCACCGCCGGATACGAGCTCAGGGCGGCGGAGAACCTCAAGTTCGTCCAGAACGTGGATTTTTTCGGCTCCCTCGAGGATACGGGAAGGTTCTTCTTCAACTCCACCACCTCGGTCGAGGTCAAGGTCAACGCCCTCGTCTCCCTGGGCGTGAGCTACACGATCAACTACCAGAACGAGCCGCCGTCGCCCGAGGTGAGGCACCTGGACAAGACATTGCTCACGACGCTCATCTTTGATTTTTAGGCCCCGTCCCGGCCCCCGGGGCGGTGGACGCGGAGCCTCCTCCACGGGACGGCAAGGGCGATCGCCGCAAGGGCGCCGCCGAAGAAGAGGACCATGCCGACGGAAAAGCTCCGGGGGCGGTAGCGGAACTCCACGGTATGCGCGCCTTCCGTAAGGAATACGCCGCGGAACGCACCCCCCACCACGTAGACCCCGGCGGCCTTGCCGTCCACTCTGGCCTCCCAGCCGGGCCAGAAGAGGTCGGTGAGCACAAGGAGCGCCCTTCCGCCTTTCCCCCCCTCCCCTGCCGCGGCCTCGATGGTCACGGTGTTGGCGGTATATTCCCGGATGACCGCCGGGGTTACGCCCCCTCCGGGGCCCAGGTAGTCGGCAAGCGAGGACCCGCCCACGTCGGGATAGACGACGAAGGCCCTCGGCATGGCCCCGGGGTTCTCGAAGACCCTCACCTCATCGTCATAGACCAGCGGGAGGTCGAGCCCCCCGCCGCTCTCGCCGCCCCCCGGGCCTTCGCGGCCGAACCAGGAGGGCATAAGGATGTATCTCACCCCCATGATGGAGTACCACGGCAGATGCGCCTTAATGTCCTCTTCTATCCCCCTGGCGACGGTGGCGAAATAGAGCCCCGCCTCCTTTGAGCGCCTTACGACGACGTGCTTAGAGAGGCCCGTAAACCACAGGGAGCCGCTCTCGGTATCCTCGCCCTCGACAGGGGTCGTAAGCCTTCCGTACCTGATGGTCCAGAAAGACGGCGGCAGCAGGGCGTTTATGTGCCTGAGGTCGGCGAACCCCACGGCCCCCGCGTAGTTCGGCATCATGACCCCGTAGCCGCCCATCACCCTGAAGCCCTCGGGGCCCCTCTCCCTGAGCAGCCGGACGTAAGGCGGCTCGGCGAAGGGGTCGTGCCTGCCGGGGAGCCCGGCCGGGGCAGAGAGGTCGATGGCGAGAAAAGAGACGACGAAGACGGCCGCGGCCGCCGGGGCGGCGCGTCTGGCGCCAAGATAAATGAAGACCGCCGCGGCGAGGGCCGCGGCAAGGGGGAGCGGCTTCAGGTAGAGCCACGCCTCGCCGTAGCCCCTCGGCACGGCCCACCAGAGCTCGGCCGCAATGAGGACGACCATGGCGCTCCCCGCCCCTCCGCGCGCGGCCGCCCCCCTGGCGAAGAGAAAGGCGAGGACGAGGAAGACCAGCCCCGCAATGGTCGAGACGAGTACGGCGGGCGCGACGTAGGGGGCCGTAACCGGGCCGAAGGCCTCCCTGTTCACGGCGGCGTTGAGCGCGCCCGCCAGGGGGAAGGCGGCGTATAAGAGTACGGAGATGACGAAGACCCACCCGAGGGCCCTGCGAGCCCGTACCGCCCCGGCCGACGAGACTGCCTCCACCCCCAGGGCCCCGGCCGAGGCGAGCGCGAATACCCAGGCAGGCCCCGCCCACCTCGGCGACCAGACCCTTTCGAAGAGCGGGAGATGGCCGAGCCAGAGAAAGGGCCTTACGCCGAAGTTCTTGAGTATCACGATGGCGGCGAAGGCCGTAAGGAAGATGGCCGCGCCGAGGAGGCCGGGCCGCCCGCTCGCCCCCTCCCGCCCCCCCCGCCCGCCGGCGAGCGGGAGGACTACGCCACACGCCGCGAGGAAGAGGGCCACGACCCCGGTGTATCCCCCGAGATAATCCCAGCTCCCCTTCGTGGCGAAGAGCCTGTAGAAATTGCCGCCCTCGCCCTCGAAAAGGACCCCCGGCAGGGCCGCCGGGTCGGCGGGCAGGGCCGTTGCCGCCGGCACCACCACCCCTATGAACTTCTTCCAGTTCGAAACGAACTCGACGCCCACGCCCGCGCCGCCGTGGTGGAGCGTAAAGCCCGCCTCCACGTACTCGATAAAGGGGAGTATCAACGGGGACGAGAGGGCGAGCCCCACGGCGAGAGCGCCGATGGCCTTCAGCGTGGAGAAGACGGCCGTCTTCGGCTCGCCACGGTGAAGGCTCAATACCCTGAAGACGAACCACGATGCCCCGAGCGCGAGCGCGTAGAACGCCACCTCGGGCTGGCCCCCGAGCACCACCAGGGCGACGGACGCCCCCGCAAAGGCCACCCGCCGGGCCGGGCCCCGCCCGGCGAGGAGCTCGGCGGAGTAGACGAGGACCGGGAGCGCCATGGCCACGTTCGTCATCTGTTCGAGGTTGATGAACCATGTGAAGACCCCGGAGAAGATATAGAGCACGGCCCCGGCCATGGCGGCCGGGAAGGCGAGCCCGAGCGTGGAGAGGAAGAGGAATGTGAAGAGGCCCGCAACAAGTGGGCGGCCGAGCATGAAGAAGTCCCACCACGCCGGGGGGGCCAGGTCCTCGATGACCTGATAGGGGAAGAAGGCTCGCGTGGAGTAGTCGGCCGCAAGCGGCGCGCCCGCGCCCTGATAGGGGTTCCAGAGGGGGAGCTCGCCGGACCTGTAGATGTCGCCCACGGTCCTGTTGACGGGCCACTCGTACCACGCCGGGGTGGAGAGATCCACGTTGAAGGTGTTTACCGGGGTGCGGCCTTCATAACCGTAGGCCGCGCCGTCGACGAGGCCGTGGGGCTGGAGGCCCGAAGGGGCGTAGGACTTTCCGCCGAAGACGACCGGGGCGTGCACCGCGGCCACCAGCGCGAGGAGCATGAGAAAGGCTTTTAATATGGCCGGTCTGCCGGGCCGAGACGGCCTGCCGGACCGAGACGGTCTGCCGGGCCGAGACGGCCTGCCGGGCCGAGACGGCCTGCCGGGGGTTTCGGGCATGGGGGGCTAAACTCTCCGGACCTGCCTGTTTAGGAGACGACGGTTTCGGCCGTCATTGAAAAGGACAAGGAACGGGAAAAGGGGTCAAGGTTCACTTCCTGAGGTATGAGCCGAGGGTCTGGCTCGTCCCCTCGAAGGTGGCGAGCACCTTTTCCGTCCACTCGGGCCTTACGGCGTAGCCCTTCGGGTCCGCGCAACAGGAGTCCACGGCCTCGCGCATGATGCGCGTCATGGCCGCGACGTAACTCTTCGTCCTCTGGCGGCCCTCTATCTTGAAGGCCGCCACCCCGGCGTCCATGAGGGCCGGGACTATCGCCAGGACGTTCAGGGACTCGGGCTCCTCGAAGGCGTAGTAGGTCTCGCCGTCGGGCCTGACGTAGCGGCCCTTGCAGCAGGTGGGGTAGGGCGAGGACTCCTCGGGGCCGAGGCGGTTAAGGAGCGTGCCATTTAGCCTGATGGTCATGCCGCCCTCTGGCGTGGGGGCGAAGTCCACGAAGCGCGACGGCGAGCAGGCGCCCTCGGTGTTGGTAGACGCCCCGGTGATGAAGCTCGACAGGTAACACCTCCCCTCGATGTTTATGCAGAGCCCCCCGAGGGCGAAGACCTCTATCTCGACGTCTGTGTGGCCCTTGAGGTCTTTTATCTCCTCGACGGTGAGGACCCGGGGGAGGACCACCCTCTTGATGCCGAAGTGTTTTTTGTAGAAGTTTATGGACTCGTAGTTGGAGGAAGACGCCTGGGTGGAGAGGTGGAGCGTGGCGTCGGGGTACTTTTCGCGGGCGTATTTGAGTATGCCGAGGTTGGCTATTATTATGGCGTCGGCGCCGAGGGCGACGGCCCTGTCCACTGACCGGAACCACTGCGTGTAGGTATCGAGCTGTGGGAAGGTGTTGACGGCGAGGAAGAATTTTTTGTTGTGCTTGCGCACGTAGGCGATGCCGTCTTCGAGCTCGGCTTCGGTGAAGTTGAGCCCCTCGAAGTTCCGGGCGTTGGTGGCGTCGGAAAAGCCGAGGTATACTGCGTCGGCCCCGCTGTCCACGGCGGCCTTTAAGGAGCTTATATTCCCGGCCGGGGCTATGACTTCGGCTTTTTGCATGGAGGGATTATACAACAAGAGGGGCCGGTTGTCACCTCTTGGGTTGAATCAGATTTGGATCTGAACCCGCAAAATGCGGCTGAGGCCTTAAGGGGTCGCCGCCTGCATGATCGGTGCCTGCCTTGCGCGGCCTTGAGCGCTTTCGGATAGCAGTATCTATCGTAGGGTGGGCACGGCCCACCATAAAAAACCGCCTTATCCCCGAAAGACCTTCCGGCCTCGCCCCCGGAGTTCTTCCGCACATCCTGTGCGGTTTCGGGTATGGGCCTTGCGGGGCGG
>JBHHVK010000152.1:0-5300 GCA_046754205.1 Thermodesulfobacteriota bacterium | reverse complement strand
CCCTGAGGTTCGGCGAGAAGGGCGCCGACCGCATAACCTTCTTCATATCCCCCAACCCCGGCGAAGAGGTGAAACCGCTTGCGAGCATAGCCTCCGGGGGGGAGCTTTCGAGGATAATGCTCGCCGTAAAGAGGGTCTCGGCCGCCGGTCGCGTGCCCACCCTCGTCTTCGACGAGATAGACACCGGGGTGGGCGGCGCCATGGCCCAGGCCGTGGGGCTCAAGCTGAACGAGGTGAGCGCATCTCACCAGGTCATATGCATCACCCACCTGCCCCAGATAGCCGCCTTCGCCGACAGCCACTGGTCGGTCGTCAAGGGGCGGACAGGGGAGGGACGGACGGTAAGCTCGATACGCGCCCTCGAAGGCGAGGATAGGATAACGGAGATATCCGTCATGCTCGGGGGCAGGGACGTAACGGAGACGACGAGGAGTCACGCAAAAGAGCTCTGCGACGGGGCCAGGAGGCTCATAGCCGAAAGGGACTGCGGGGGCGAGGGGGGCGACCCCGACGACAGGGGCCGTTGATGATTATGGAAAGGGGGATTGCGCCGGCAGTGGGAACCGTAAGGAAGGCGGTCATAAAGGACGTGGGGGCCATCTGCTCCCTTGTGGACGACTTCGCAAGGCGCGGCGTCATGCTCCCGCGCACCTCGGACGACGTAACGAGGTCCATCCGGGAGTTCCACGTCTACGCCGATGACGGGGAGGTCCTCGGCGTGGCGGCGCTCGCCATCTGTCTCGCCGACATGGGCGAGGTGCGCTCCCTTGCGGTCGCCGAGGGGAGCACCGGCCGGGGCATCGGCAGCGCCCTCGTCCGGGCCTGTCTCGACGAGGCGGCGGCGTTGGGGCTCGCCAGGGTCTTCGCCCTTACCTACCAGGCCGGGTTTTTCCGCAAGCTCGGCTTCCAGGAGATAGAAAAGACAGAGCTCCCCCACAAGATATGGGGGGACTGCGTGAAGTGCTGCAAGTTTCCGAGCTGCGATGAGACGGCGATGATGATAGGGCTCGGCTGAAGAAAGGACATTTATCCATGGCAGGTGATAATCCCCTTACCACCGGTTCCGACGACGTGGTGGACATTCTGCGCGGCCTCGTCGAGGGGAAGACGGACGCCTATGAGATGTACCTCTCCACATCGAAGGGTTTTTCCGTCGAGGCGAAGGACGGCGCCGTGGACGCGTTCAAGGCCCGCTCGGGCCGGGGCGTAGGGCTCAGGACCATCAACGGAGGACGCCTCGGCTTCGGGTTCTCCACCGTACTTACCCGCGAGGCCCTCTCGGAGATGGTGGCGGCGGCCCTCGAGGCCGGCGGCTTCGCCGACCCCGACAGGTTCCTCGCCTTCCCGTCGCCTTCCGGCGGGCCGGGGGGGGTGGGCGGGGACGGGCTGGGCATCTTCGACCCGGGTTACGAGGCCGCGACCGAGGATGAGAAGATAGCCCTGGCCGTCGATATCGAGCGGAGCGCTATGGCCGGGGACGCAAGGGTCAAGAGGGTCAGAAAGGCCTCCTACGGCGAGACCTTTTCCGGGACGAGGATAGTCAACTCCAACGGCGTGGACATCGAGAGCTCTGCCACCTACTTCACGGGCTCGGTCACCGCCGTGGCCGAGGAGGGCGACGAGTCACAGATGGGCTGGGAGATGGTCACCTCCCACGCCAGGTCGGCCATCGACCCGGCATTCATCGGCGAGTCCGCGGCCGAACGCGCGACCTCTCTTCTGGGGGGCAGGAACATTAAGACCGTCAGGTGCCCGGCCGTTATCGAAAACACCGTGGTCTGCGAGCTCCTCGATACCCTCTCGACCTCCTTTCTCGGGGACAACGTAGCCAAGGGGAAGTCCATGCTCATGGACAAACTCGGCAGTAAGGTCGCTTCCTCCGCGCTCGACGTCTGGGACGACGGGGTCCTCCGCGGCGGGTGGGCCACCTCCCCCTTTGACGGCGAGGGGTCTCCCAGGGCAAGGACGGCGCTCCTGGCCCGTGGCGAGTGCGCTGCCTTCCTCTACGACACATACTGGGCCCGGAGGTCGGGCGCCGCGCCCACGGGCAACGCCGTGAGGCACGGGTACAAGGGACTCCCGTCGGTGGGTATATCCAACCTCTATATCGATAAGGGGGAGACCGGGCTTGACGGTCTCTTCAGGGAAATGGACAGGGGGCTTTTCATAACCGAGGTGCTCGGGGCGCACATGATAAACGCCATAAGCGGGGACTTCTCCCTTGGGGCGTCGGGCTTCTGGGTGGAGGGGGGCGTGAAGGCCTACCCCGCAAGGGGCATGGCCATATCCGGGAACCTCCTTGACCTTTTCGCCAGGGTGGACAGGTGCGGGAGCGACATCCGTTTCATAGGCTCCATAGGCGCCCCGAGCCTCCTTGTGAGCGAAATCGAGGCGAGCGGAACATGACAAAAGACCATAGGGACGACAAGGCCGTCATAGCCGAAAAACTCTCCGCCAACCCGCTCTTTACCGGGCTCGAGGACTTCTACTTCAGGGATATCATAGCCGTGGGGGAGGTGAGGTCCTGGCCCAAGGGCAGCCAGATAATCGTCGAGGGCGAGGCCGGGGACGCCGTCTACTTCATCCTCCAGGGCAGGGTCAAGGTCACCCTCTACGGGGAGGAGGGCAAGGAGATAGTCCTCTCCGTCCTCAACGACGGCGACATGTTCGGAGAGCTCTCCATCATGGACAACAGGCCCAGGTCGGCGAACGTCGTCTCGGTCAAGGACCTGGAGTGTCTGGTCGTAACCAAGGAGGCCTTCCTCAAATACCTGAGCAGGCACCACAAGGTCTATCTCACCATGTTCGCCTACCTCACCGGCAGGCTCAGGGACGCCACCAGGCAGATCGGCGGGCTCGCGCTCCTCGACGTCTGCGGCCGCATCGCCCACACGCTCATGGGCATATCCAGGGAGGGCGCGGATACGGAGCAGAAGGTCGTGGAGATAGAGAGGCCGACCCACGAGGAGCTCGCCGCCATGATAGGCTCCTCCCGCGAGGTCGTAAGCAGGGCGCTCAAAAAGATGACCCAGGACGGCTACATAAAGATAGAGAAGGACCGCATACTCATGTTCATGGACTGACCGTCGTCGGGCGGCTTGATATGGACGCCCCCGGGCCCCGAAGGACGGGTTTTTGTGATTCCGGTTACTGAAGGCCCGGCGCCCTTGGTTTAGACTCTAAGCTGACGGAATATGTAATACGGGGATTTTCTTAAGTTTCAGGGAGGTTTCGCCGTAATGGGTATATAGACGGACAGGGAGCCCGCCGTGGCGGCTCAAAATTCTTGACACCATAGGCGTTAAATGCTATTGAATTGCATGGTCGAAAGAGGTGCCGTGGCCTCACCGGCCGCAGCCTCGCCGGACGCGGTCCTACCGGTAGCGGCCTTGCCCGTGGAGGCCTCACAGGCGGCGGCCTTTCCCGTCTCGCAGCCCTGTTGCGGTTTTTCTCACGTTGTCTTGGAATCTCTATGTTAAAGAAGGGGGCCGTCAATTGGACAAGCGACACATCACCTTTTTTGTCCTGACGAACGATTCATCCCGGTCCAGGCAGGTGAAGATGCCTGTCAGGCGCTTCAAGATGGCCGCCGTCGGGGCTGCGCTCCTGGCCCTGGTGCTGGCGGTCATCGTCATCGACTATGCGAGGCTGCGAATCGAGCTCCCTGGCAAGCAGGCCCTGATGAGAGAGAACGCGGGCCAGAAGGTCGAGCTCATGAACCTCGCCGGTAAGGTGAGAAACCTCGAAACCAACCTCGCCAAGCTGAACCTCTTCGATAAAAAACTCCGCGTCATAGCCAATATCGACACCCCGCCCGCCGGCAAGAAGCTCATGGGCATGGGGGGGTCGGCCACCGGGGACGACTTCTTCCCCACCACCGGCCCCCAGACGGCCGAGCTCGTCGAGAGGATGAAGGGCGAGCTTTCCGCCCTCAACGACGTCGCCCGGAGCCAGGAGACGAGCTTCACCGAGCTCCAGGAACAGCTGATGAAGCGCACCAGCTACCTGGCCTCCACCCCGTCCATATGGCCGACGCGCGGGTGGGTGACATCCACCTTCGGCAGGCGCGTCGATCCCTTTACCGGGCTCCCCCACTCGCACCACGGCATAGACATAGCCAACCGCGTCGGGACCCCTGTGGCCGTCACCGCCGACGGGGTGGTCACCAAGACCTCCTGGACGAGGGCGCTCGGAAAATACGTGCAGGTGAGGCACGGCTACGGCTACAAGACGGTCTACGGGCACCTCTCCGAGACCCACGTCAAGGTGGGGCAGAGGGTCAAAAGGGGCGACAGGATCGCCTCCATGGGCAACACCGGCCGCTCCACGGGGCCGCATCTCCATTACGCGGTCCTCGTAAACGGCTCAGCCGTCAACCCCTTCAACTATATCCTCAACTGACCCCGGCCCCCGGGGTATTTCGAGGGGTGGTTTTAGGAAACCCAACAGGTCGCCCAGCCGGGCCCCGCATCGAGAGCGGGGCCTTTTTTGCGGGCGCCCTTCCTCCCGGAGGGCCCTTCCGGGGCCGGGCCCCGGAGCCCCGGGGAGGGTTCAATTCCGCTTGGAAAAACCGCTCCGGTTGTGTTAGCATTAAAAATTAAGGGAGGCTGGCAAAGACCGTCCGCGTCCACCGGAGAGGGCGGCCGCGGGAGGACCTGTAAAAAAGGCATTCGACAAAAAAACATCCGATTGGTGAGAAATGTTCAACAAAGTCCTTAAAAAGGTGTTCGGCAGCAAGAACGAGCGGGAGATAAAGAGGATAGAGCCGTTCGTTGAGAAGATAAACGCCCTCGAGCCGGAGATGAAGGAGAAGTCCGACGAGGACTTTTCTGTCCTTACCGAAAAGTTCAAGGAGGTCCTGGCCTCGGGTAAGTCCCTCGACGACATCCTGCCGGAGGCCTTCGCCGCCGTAAGGGAGGTGGCCTGGCGCAGGCTCGGCATGAGGCACTTCGACGTCCAACTCATCGGCGGCGTCGTCCTCCACGCGGGCAGGATAGCCGAGATGAAGACCGGCGAGGGCAAGACCCTGGTCGCCACCCTCCCTCTCTATCTCAACGCCCTGGCGGGCAAGGGCGCGCACCTCATCACCGTAAACGACTACCTCGCCAGGCGTGACGCACGCTGGATGGGCCCGGTCTACCACGCCCTCGGGCTCACCCTCGGCGTCATACAGCACGAGGCGTCTTTCATATTCGATCCCGACTACGTCGGCGCGGACGACAAGCTCATGCACCTGAGGCCGGTGAGCCGCGCCGAGGCCTACGGGGCGGACATCACCTACGGGACCAATAACGAGTACG
>JBHHVK010000151.1:0-5324 GCA_046754205.1 Thermodesulfobacteriota bacterium | reverse complement strand
GGGGGCAGTCGCACTTCTTGTAGACCGATTCCCTGTAGACGAACATTACGACGTCGGCGTCCTGCTCGATGGCCCCGGACTCGCGGAGGTCCGAGAGCATGGGGCGGTTCCCCTCCCTCCGTTCCGTCATGCGCGAGAGCTGGGATAGCGCTATGACGGGGAGGTGGAGCTCCTTTGCCATGGCCTTGAGGGAGCGGGAGATTTCGGATATCTCCTGCTCGCGGTTGTCGTTGGCGCGGCGTCCGCGCATGAGCTGGAGGTAGTCGACGATTACGAGCTTGAGGCCGAGCTCGGACTTCCAGCGGCGCGCCTTGGCCCTCATCTCGAGGACGCTCTGGGCCGGGGTGTCGTCGATGTATATGGGGGCGTCATGGAGCGAGCCCACGGCCGTGGTGAGGCTGCCCCAGTCCTCGCGCTTGAGGTAGCCGCTGCGGATCTTCTGCAGGTCCACGCGGGCGCGGCAGGCGAGCATGCGCTGGACGAGCTGTTCCTTGCTCATCTCGAGCGAGAAGACCGCCACGGGTGAGTTGTCCTCTATGGCGGCGTGTTCGGCGATATTGAGCGCGAAGGAGGTCTTTCCCATGGAGGGGCGGCCGGCTATGATGATGAGGTCCGAGTCCTGGAGCCCGGCGGTGAGCTTGTCGAGGTCCTTGAAGCCGGTGGAGACGCCCGTGATGTGGCTCTTCCTCTCGTAGAGCTTTTCGATGGTCTCGAAGGCGTCCTTGGTTATGTCCCTGAGGGCGAAGAAGGACCGTTTCGCCTTGTCCTGGGTGACCTGGTATATCTTGTGTTCCGCCTCGTCGACGAACTCCTCGATGGAGCCCACCCCCTGGTAGCAGTCCTCGATGATGGACGTGGCCGAGGAGATGAGCCTCCTCAGGAGCGCCTTGTCCTTTACTATCTTTGCGTAGTAGCCGATGTTGGCGGCGGTGGGGGTTATCTCGAGGAGCTCGGCGATGTAGGAGATGCCTCCCACGGAGTCGAGCTCGCCCGAGCCCTTGAAGAGGTCGGCGAGGGTTACGGCGTCTATCGGGGTGTTGGTCTCGAAGAGGCGGACCATGCCCCGGAAGAGCGCCTGGTGGGCCTTGTGGTAGAAGTCCGCTCCGTCCGGGCTGAGGCGTTCGAGGACCTTGTTTATGCCGTCGGCGTCGAGGAGTATGGCCCCGAGCACGCACTGCTCCGCCTCCCTGTTCTGTGGAGGGGCCTTGTGGATGATCTCGTCACTGGTCCTTATGGCCATCTTCGTGGACCGGGGCCGCTGCCGGAGCAGCCCCGCCGCGCGGGCCCGGTCTGGGGCCCCCGGCGGCGGCGGGCAGCCGCGGGATAGGGGGTGCGTCCTGGGGTTATTCCTCTTCCTTGACGACCTCGACCTTGACCCCGGCCGTCACGCCGGAGTGGAGTTTCAGGTCAACGGTGAACTGGCCGAGGCTCTTTATGTGTTCGGCGAGCTGTATGGCTTTCTTTTCCACCTCGAAGCCCTCTGCCCCCAGGGCGTCGGCGATGTCGTGGACCGTTACGGAGCCGAAGAGCTTGTCCTCTTCCGAGGCCTTGCGGGTGAAGGTCAGGGAGAGCGCCTCGAGGCGGCCCGCCAGTGCAAGGGCCTCCTCTTTCTTCTTGGCCTCCTTCTTGAGCCAGGCGACCTTTTCGGCCTCGAACTGGCGCATGTTGCCCGGGCTCGCCTCGAGGGCGAGGCCCCTGGGTATCAGGTAGTTCCTCGCGTAACCCCTGGCGACCTTTATGAGGTCGCCGTAGGCGCCGAGGTTTTCCACTTCGGATCTGAGTATAACCTTCATGGCGGATGCTCCTTGAGTTTCCCTTAGCTCGATATGTTCGTTGCGGTGAAGGGCAACAATGCCAGGTTGCGGGCCCTCTTGATGGCGATGGAAACCTGCCTCTGGTGCCTGGCGCAGGTGCCGGAGATGCGTCTCGGCACGATCTTGCCCCTCTCGGTGACGAAGGGCCTGAGGGCCTTCGCGTCCTTGTACTCTATGACGAGCTTGGAGTTCTGGCAGAACCTGCAGACCTTTTTTCTGCGGAACGACCTCCTGGGCCTCGAAGACCCGGGCCTTGAAGAACCCGGCCTCGAGGAGCTCGGTCTCCTTCCGTTACTCATCGGCGCCTCCTTGTCCCGTTTCCTTTTCGGCCTCCCCGGCCTCTGCGGCCGGCTCCCCGGCTTCAACCGCGGGGGTCACGTCCGCGGGCGCGGCTTCCGTGCCGGCGAGCCCGGCAGCCTGCCCGGGGGCCTGGTCCGGGGCCTCGGAGGGTGCAGGGGCTGCCGCCGCCGGGGGGAGCTCCTTGAGGACTACCGTCTGGTAGCGCATGACGTCTTCGTTGAGCTTGAACTGGCGCTCCATCTCGGTCTTTGCCGGGGGGGGAGTGGTATAGGTGAGTACGAAGTAGTAGCCTTCGTTCTTTTTGGCGATGGGATAGGCGAGCCTGCGTCTGCCCCACTCGTCGAGCCTGGCCACCGTTCCACCGTCGCTACTGACGGTGGCCGAGGCCTTTTCGATGATTGCCTTTACGGCATCGTCCCCGATGTCGGGCCTGACGATGCACACCGTCTCGTAGTGCCTTTCCATGTTACCTCCTTCTGGGTCCCCGCGCCGGGGCGCGGGTTTGTTCCCGCCTCAAGGGACGGGACAAGGTATTTGTATGTTTCCCCATGCCTTACGGCCATCCGCAGTTTCCACGGACCGCCCCCTGGCGAATTTACAGGCGGCTCTCCTCTTTTACGGACCGCCCCCTGTGGCCGTAGCCGGGGGCGGGGGAAGTAGTCCTTATACTATTTTTTCCGGATGAGGTCAAGCCAAAAAGGGGACGATGGGGCCGGGGGGGGGGCGGGTCAGGCGGGCTGGAACTTGACGATCCTCGCGAAGTCTTCCGCCACCAGGCTCGCCCCGCCCACCAGGGCCCCGTCTATGTTGGGCTGGGCCATGAGGCCGTCGATGTTGGAGGGCTTGACGCTGCCGCCGTAGATGATGCGCATCTCTCCGGCCGCTTCGGGGCCCGCCATGTCGTAGAGGAGCTCGCGGACCCTGTTATGGACCTCCTCGGCCTGGTCCGGGGTGGCGTTCCTGCCGGTGCCTATGGCCCATAAGGGCTCATAGGCGATGGTGAGGTCCCTCAAGGCCCCTCCGGTGAGCCCCGCGAGCGCCAGGCCGGCCTGTTCCGAGACCCTCGCGAGTGTCTCGCCGCCGTCCCTTTCCTCGAGGGTCTCTCCGACGCAGACTATCGCCCTCAGTCCCGCCCCTATGGCGGCCCGGACCTTTTTGTTCACGTTCTCGTCCGTCTCGCCGAAGTGGAGGCGGCGCTCGGAGTGGCCGATTATCACGTAGGAGCAGCCCACGTCGGTGAGCATGGCGGGGGAGACCTCCCCGGTATAGGCGCCGCTCTTTTCCCAGAAGAGGTTCTGTGCGGCGAGCCTTATGGGGCTGTCGGCTATGAGGTGGCTTATGTGGTGGAGCGATGTGAAGGGAGGGGCTATGACGACCTCCACGTCTTCGGTCCCCTTGAGGAGCTCCCTCAGTTTCAGGACGAGGTTCACCCCTTCGGAGATGGTGTTGTGCATCTTCCAGTTTCCGGCTATGAGTGGAGTAAGCATCGAGGTCTCGCTTGTTTTGAGTTCCCTTTACGGTCGGCGCTCACCCATCGCCCCGGCTTCCCCCAATCGTCCCCACCGTCCCCGTTGCCTCCCATGCCCCCTGTCCCCGGTTCCCCCGGCCCCGTTGCCCCTTATTCGGTGGTGGCGGTCGCCGCGGTCTTGCGCCTGAGGGCCGCTATCCCCGGCAGGTCGTTGTTCTTGATTATTTCGAGGAAGGCCCCTCCGCCGGTTGATATATAGCTCATCTTGGCGTATTCTCCGGCGCGGTGCACCGCCACGTCGGTATCGCCGCCGCCGACGATGGTCATGGCGTAGGTGTTGGCCACGTTCGTTACGAGGGCGAAGGTTCCGCGGCTGAAGGCGTCTATCTCGAAGACCCCCATGGGGCCGTTCCAGATGATCGTCTTGGCGTTCTGTATGGCCTCGCTGAAGAGCGTCACCGTTGCGGGCCCGATGTCGAGGGCCATCCAGTCGCGGGGGATTTCCTGGTATGTCACGACCTTTGTCTCGGCCGATGGGCTGAACTTGTCGGCCACCACGAAGTCCACGGGCATGTAGAGCTTTATCTTCTTCTCCTTGGCCTTTTTGACGGCCGCCAGGGCGGCTTCGAGGGCGTCGTCCTCGGCAAAGGAGTTGCCTATCTCGTGGCCGAGGGCCTTGAAGAAGGTGAGCGCCATTCCGCCGCCAATTATGAGCTTGTCCACCTTGTCGAGGAGGCTGTCGAGGACGGCGACCTTGTCCGAGACCTTCTTGCCCCCCACTATGGCCACAAGCGGCCTGGTGGGGGTTTCAAGGGCCATGGTGAAGTAGGTCAGCTCCTTTTTCATGAGGAAGCCGGCGGCCACGGTATCGACGTAGTGGGTTATGGCGTCGTTGGAGGCGTGGGCCCTGTGGGCCACGGCAAAGGCGTCGTTTATGTAGACATCGGCGAGCTCGGCGAGCTTGCGGCCGAACTCGGGGTCGTTTTCGGCCTCCTCGGGGTGGAACCTCACGTTTTCGAGGAGGACCACGTCGCCCGGCTTCATGGCGGCGACGATCCTGCGCGTCTCCTCCCCGATGCAGTCCGGGGCGAGCGTTACGTCCTTTTCGAGGAGCCGGCCGAGCCTTTTGGCCACCTTGGCGAGGCTCATTTCGGGCACGCGTTTGCCCTTGGGACGCCCGAGGTGGGAGCAGAGTATCACCCGCGCGTTCTCGTCGAGGGCGTAGTTGATGGTGGGAAGCACGCTCCTTATCCTGGTGTCGTCCGTTATGTTGTTGTGGTCGTCGAGGGGGACGTTGAAGTCCACCCGGATAAAGACGCGCCTGTCCCGCAGATTGACCTCGTCTATGAATTTGAGACCCTGGTTCAAGACATCCCTCCGTTGGTTTGTTCTCCCAGCCCGCGCCGTTCGCCGGCCTACAGACCCTTTGAGGCGAGAAGCCTGATGAGGTCCCTCATCCGGCTCGAGAAACCCCACTCGTTGTCGTACCAGGCGAGGACCTTGACCATGTTGCCCCCTATGACCTTTGTGGATGGTGCGTCCACTATGGAGGAGTGGGGGTTGACCTTGAAGTCTATGGAGACGCAGGGCTCTTCGCAGTACTGGAGGATGCCCTTGAGGCGGCCCGAGGAGGCGGCATTGAAGGCGGCGTTGACATCCCCGGCCGAGGCCTCTTTTTCGAGGTCCACCACGAGGTCCACGAGCGAGACCGTGGGTACGGGCACGCGCACGGCGAGGCCGTC
>JBHHVK010000150.1:0-5340 GCA_046754205.1 Thermodesulfobacteriota bacterium | reverse complement strand
TAACCGACGTCAACATAGACTTTCAGATACTCGGCGCCGACACCGAGGGCTCCGGCCAGATGGACGTCATGCTCGTGGCGGTCAAGAAGGACGTCATCAACGACTATACCAACGTCATAAGGGAGGCGGGGCTCAACCCGGTCGTTATAGACGTGGACTCCTTCGCCCTTGAGAACATGATGGAGATAAACTACCCCGTGGCCTCGGGCGAGAACCTGGCCGTCGTCAATATCGGCGCGAGCATTACCAGCATAAGCGTGATATTCGGCGGGCTCACCATATTCACCAGGTCCGTACCCATGGGCGGCAACCAGTTCACGGAGGAGATCCAGCGCCAGCTCAACATCTCCTTCCTGGACGCGGAGGCCATCAAGACCGGCGAGAAGGAAGGGGAGCCGGGGGCCGCCAAGGCCATAGAGACCGTCTCCACCAACCTCACCTTCGAGACCAAGAGGTCGCTGGACTTCTTCCTCGGCGGCGCCCAGGGCTCCTACGTAAACAAGATATACATAAGCGGCGGCGGGTCGAAGGTCGCCGGGCTCGCCGACCTGATGCAGGACAAGACCGGGATACCCGTCGAGCCGGTAAACCCCTTCAAGAACCTTGAGAGAAACGCGAAGCATCTGCCCGAGGAGAAGCTCAAGGACATGGCCCCGTTTTTCGGCGTGGCGGTAGGACTGGCCACGAGGAGGTTCGGAGACAAATGATCCGCATAAACCTTCTGCCTGTAAGGGCCGCGAAGAAAAAGGAGTCCCAGAGGTTCCAGCTGACCGTATCCGGGCTGGTGACCTTCCTCGTCGTCGCCCTGCTGGTCGTGGTCTACATCACGGCCGCGAGCGAGGCCAACTCCGTCAAGGGCGAGCTGGCCAAGGGTGAGGCGGAGCTCGCCGCCCTCAAGGCCAAGATAGGCGAGCTGTCCCGGATTAAGGAGCAGAAGCGGGTGGTCGAGGAGAAGCTCGGCGTCATCAAGAGCCTCGAGGCGGGGAGGACCGGGCCCACGGAGCTCTTCAGGAAGATATCCATGGCGATACCCGAGAAGGCCTGGCTCGAATCGTTCTCCGACCAGGGGCACATCGTCATCCTCAGGGGGTACGCCGCCACGGACGACGTGGTGGCCGACTTCATGAGGGGGCTCGAGAGGTTCAGGGAACTCGGCAAGATAGAGCTCGACGTGGCCCAGAGGGTTACCGAAAAGGAGTCCGGCGCGGACGTGGTGAACTACATAATCCGGCTCGAGAAGCGCTGAGGCCCGTAAGGAGCGGCACGCAATGGCCCTTGACATCAAAATAAGCCTCGACTCCATAATGAAGCTGTCCCTCGCCAAGAGGATAGCCGTGCTCGTGCTGATAAACGCCGTCATAATAGGCGCCGGCTACTGGTTCCTCATAGGGCCCAAGTACGACGAGATAGGGAAGATGAGGAGCAAGCTCTCCAGCCTGAACGTCACCCTGAACGAGAACAGGGTGATAGCCGCCGACATCCCCAGGTTCATCAAGGAAAAGGAGGAGATGGAGGCCAGGCTCGCCGCGGCGGTGGCCCAGCTCCCCAACGAAAAGGAGATACCCGACCTCATCGACTCCATCAGCAGCGCGGGCGAGGACTCCGGCCTCAAGATACTGCTCTTCAGGCCGGGCAGGGAGAACCCCAAGGGCTTCTACGCCGAGGTCCCGGTGACCATGTCCGTCAGGGGCACCTTCGAAAGCCTCTTCGACTTCAGCGTAAGGGTGGCGAACCTTCCGAGGATAGTGAACCTCGGCGGCATGGACGTCTCCAGCATGGGACACAGGGGCAGGACACCGATGTTGAGCGCGAACTTCACCGTTACCACCTTCAGGTTCATCCCCCAAGAGGGTAAGTGATGCGGCGGACCGATATGACCAAGAGACTCGCCGGGTTTATCCTGATAGCCCTTTCCGCCTCCGTTCTCTTTCTCGGCTGCGGCCGCGAGGAGCCGGATATGGGGCCGATAAAGCGCGCCCCCAGGCCCGCCCAGAAGCCGGCCGCCGGGCCCGAGGCGGCCCGGCAGATCGTCGGTCAGGTCGCCCCTCTCGGCGCCAAGCAGCGCAACCCATTTCAGAATTACATACTCCTTACCAGGGGTGATGAGAAGGCCGGCAAGATACGGGGCCCGCTTGAGTGCTGTGAGCTCGAGCTCTTCAAGATAAACGGGGTGGTGCTCGCCCAGGACGACTCTTACGCCCTGGTTCAGGCGCCTGACGGAAAGCGCTATATAGTGAGACCCGGTTTTGTCATGGGGCTCCGCGAGGGCAAGGTCATAGGTATCGACACCGGGGGCCTGACTGTAAGGGAGTACGTCAGGGACTCCAGGGGCAAGGTGATATCCAAGAACGACGTGGAGCTGAAGCTGCTCAGCAAGAGGCCCGCAAAAAGGTAACCCGCCGGGCCGTGCGTCCGGCAGGATTTTCCGTCTTAATACGTTAATGCTACCAGAGACCATGGAGGACCTTATGAATAGACCGCTCAAACTCTCACGACTGCCGCTGTTGGGCGTCGTCTTGGGCTTCGCCCTCGCCTTCGCCGGCTGCGCCACCACCCCCGGCGGGGTGAATCCGGTCACGGGCGGGCCGGCGGCACTGGACGCCGATAGCGTCGCCGACACGGCGCCGCAGGCGGCCGCGGCCGAGCCCGACGTGGCGATAGAGACGATCAACGTCGTGGGCGAGGGAGACAAGGTCCTCATAGAGACGAAAGGCTCGGTCAAGTACACCGTATTCCGGCTCTCCGAGCCGCCGAGGCTCATCGTGGACATGCCGGGCGTCAGCCTCGACAACGTCTCCGAACCGATAGCCGTCGATAACGACTTCATCGGCGTCATAGAGACGGCGAGCTACGGCGGTGAGGATAATATCGGACGCATCACCATCGGGCTCAGGGAAGGGGTCGACCACGAGGTCAAGTCCGGCGACGGGTCCATACTCGTGAGCCTCGCCAGGGACGTCCTCGTCTCCGAACCGGGTGTGGAAGGGGACCTCGCCGCCGCCTCCGAAGGCGATGTGGAGGAAAGCCCCCTCGCGCAGGACATGGAAGGGGACGCCCCCGTGTCAGGGGTGCAGACCCCCGCGGCCTCCGAGGCCTTCCCGGCCGTCGAGATGGTCGAAAGGGCCATCTCCGAGTCCCTGAGGCCCGCCACCATGGTCGTAAGCCTCTCCACCGAGAACATCGGCGCGTCGACCGTGGTAAGGATTACCGCCGACGGCGCCGTGGGCAACTATAACGCCTTCGAGCTCGAGGACCCGTCGAGGGTGGTCCTCGATCTGTGGGGAGTGGACAACTCGATAGGAAGCTCCAGGGTGCCGGTCGACACGGAAGAGCTGGCCGGGGTAAGGATAGGCAGGCACCCCGACAAGACGAGGATAGTCTTCGACTCGGACCTGCCCGCGCCCCCGAACCATTCCATAGAGAAGTCCGGTGACACCATCGTGGTGACCTTCGGAGAGACCGCCGTCGAAGCCGCCCCCGCCGCCGACCTCGAAGAGCCGCTGGTCGTTGCGAGCATCCCGAGCGACATCGAGGCGAGCACGGCTGCCGAACCGGAGCCGGTAGCCGCCGCCGACGCGGAGGAGACGATCTTTGAGGGCGCCGTGGCGGAAGGCACGGCCCCGGTAGCGTCCGTCGCCCCGGTAGAGGGAGGCGAGCAGGCCGCCGCCCCGGCCATTGAGGCTCAGGCCACGGAGCCTGCCGCCGAGCCAGCCGCAGCGCCGGTTGACACCGGCGAGCAGGTCGCGGCAGAGGCCCCTGCATGGGACGAGACCCCGGCCGTTGAGGCCCCGGCCGCCCCCGCACCCCCGGTACGTCCGGAGGCAGTGGCGAGCGTTGAGATAACCGACGTAGACTTCAACAAGTTCCCGGACAGGGGCACCCTGACCGTCACGGCCACAGGAGAGACGGCCTTTACCATCACAGAGGCGGATGAAGGCAGGACCCTTGTCATAGACATAGCCGACGCCGCGATACCGGAAGGGCTCGAGAGGACGCTTGACGCCACCAGGCTCTCCACCCCGGTGCGGACCATCAGCTCGTACCAGAGCGCCGTGGCCCCGAGAAAGACCGTCAGGGTCCTCGTAAGGCTCGACGAACCCACGCACTACGACGCCGTGGAGAACGCCGGCGTCCTCAGGGTCGACTTCCCCCTGAAGGCCGCCGAGGCCGGGGAGGTCATAACGGACGAGAACATAGCCGCCATGACCGGGGCCGCCGGAGAGGGCCCCGCCTACACGGGCAGGCGCATAGACCTCGACATGACGGAGGCCAACATAAGCGACGTCCTGAGGCTGATGGCCGAGGTGAGCAATCTCAACATCATAGCCTCGGACGACGTAACCGGGACCATCTCGCTCAGGCTCAAGGGCGTGCCCTGGGACCAGGCCTTCGATCTCATCCTAAAGGCCAAGGGCCTCGACAAGGTCCAGGAGGGCAACGTCATAAGGGTCGCCCCGGCCGAGAAGGTCCGCCAGGAGAGGGAATCCGCCATAGCCGCGGTAAGGGCCGACGAGAAGCTCGAGGAATTGAAGCTCGAGTTCATCCCCGTAAACTACGCGAGCGCCCAGGACCTGGTCGAGCACGTCACGAACGTGCTGACCGAGAGGGGGAGCGTTACCAGCGAGCCCAGGACCAACACCCTCATAGTGAAAGACATCACCAAGGGTATCGAGGCGGCCCGCAACCTCATCTCCAAGCTCGACACCGTGATACCCCAGGTCCTCATAGAGGCGCGCATTATAGAGGCCACGAGCTCCTTCGCCCGCGACCTCGGCGTGCAGTGGGGCCTGGAGTTCGAGTCGAGCGGCAACGTGATGACCAACACCTTCGGGGCCCTTCCCGACACGACCTTCCCCGGTACTCCTCAGAACTCCGGCAGCATAACCGTGCCTTCGGCCTTCGGCGCCAGTTCGGGCACGGAGAACTTCGCCGTGAACCTGCCCGCTACCGGCACGGCCGGCGCGCTCGGAGGACTGGGCTTCATCTTCGGAAAGCTCGGCAACAACCCGCTGCTCCTCGACCTCCGGCTTACCGCCGGAGAGCAGGAAGGGCGGCTCAAGACGATATCGAGACCGAAGGTGACGACCCTCGACAACAAGGAGGCGAAGATAGAGCAGGGCGAGTCCATACCCTTCGAGACCACGTCCGCCTCGGGCACCGCCACCACCTTCATAGACGCCAACCTGAGCCTTACCGTCACGCCGCACATCACGCCAGACGGGAGCGTGCTCATGAAGATAAAGGCGTCGAGGAACTCCATCGGCACCTTCAGGACGGCATCGGGAGAGCCGAGCATAAACAAGAAGGAGGCCTCCACCGAGGTCCTCGTGCGCGACGGCG
>JBHHVK010000149.1:0-5378 GCA_046754205.1 Thermodesulfobacteriota bacterium | reverse complement strand
TGAACTCCTCTATTATCCGGTGGGCGATGTTCCGCTCGCTGCGGACGATGTCCTCTATCCTCCCCTCTATGTCTATTATCACCTGCGGTTCGGGCAGGTCGAAGTCTATGGAGCCGGTGTCGCTTCTCCTGGCCATGAGCAGCTCGGCGAGCTCCTTCATCGTCCGGAGGTCCTTGATTATGGGGCCGTACCTGCCCTTGAGCCCGCCGTCGGGGCCTTCGAGGAGACTTTTTACGTCGGTATAGGTCATGCGCTCGGAGCTACGGATAACGCTCTCGTAGAACCTCCTGCCCGTGACCTCCCCGCGGTGGTCGAAGTCCATCTCCGCCGTCAGGGTAAGGCGGTCCACCCCGGGGTTCAGGCTGCATATGCCGTTGCTGAGCTCTTCGGGGAGCATGGGTATGCAGCGGTCCGGAAAGTATACGCTCGTGCCCCGGGAGCAGGCCTCGGCGTCGAGGGCCGTGCCCTCGGTCACGTAGCGGCTCACGTCGGCTATGGAGACGAAGAGACGGTATCCCCCCGGGGTCCTCTCGACGGATACTGCGTCGTCGAAGTCCCTGGCGGTCTCGCCGTCTATGGTTATGACGGTCCTTGTCCTGAGGTCGACCCTCCCCTTTATGTCCCGTTCCGGGACCACGGAGGGCACGCCTTTGACCTCCGCCTTCACATGGGGCGGGAACTTCCCGGGCAGCCCGTATTTTCTGAGGATGACAGCGGCCTCGACGTCCGGGTCCTCTGGGTCCCCGAGGAGCTCCACCACGCGGCCGGCCGGGGAGGCCGCAGCCGTCGGCCACCGGGTTATCTCCGCTGCGACCATCATCCCGTCCATGGCCCCCTTCTTCTCTCCCGGGGGGATTATTATGTCCTGGAGTATCCTCTCGTCGGTGGGCTCCACGACCCCGAAGCCCCTGTCGAGGTGAAACCTGCCCACCACCGTGGCATGGGCCCTCTTGACTACGCGTATGATACGCCCCTCGAACTTGCCCGCCTGCCTCCCCCTCGTCTTGGGCGGCTCCACGCGGACGAGTACCGTGTCCCCGTGCATGGCCCCTCCCATGCGCCTGCCTCCGATGAAGACGTCCTCACCGCCCTCCTCGGGCGTTACGAAGCCGAAGCCGTCGGGGTGGCAGCCGAGCGTGCCGGTGACGAGCTTCATCCTCGCCGTGAGCCCGTACCTGCCCCCGCGTATCTTTATCACCGCCCCTTCCTCTACGAGCCCGGTGAGGAGCCTCTTGAACCCGGCGCGAGCCTCCTTCGCCACTCCGAGCTCGCGGGTGAGCTCCTTGAATGACATGGGGCGGCCGGCCTCATCGGTGAGGAAGCGCAGTATCTTTTCCCTGGAATACTTCATGGCCTGGAAAGAGGGGGGCTGCTCTCGTAGTCCACGGCCGCCCGTGAGGCAGAAACCTCGTTTATGTAATCCACCACGGACCTGTGCTCCGGGTGGACCTGGTAGGCCTCGAGGTCGTCGAGCGAGTCGAAGATCGCCGTAAGCGCCACATCGAAGCTCCGCTCCTTTCTGAGCACGTCGACCCCGACCTCCAGGCTTCTCAGGACAGGTACCCTGTCCCTGAGCCTTTCGAGCACCTTCCTGGTCTCTTCCATCTTCTCCGGCGTGGGGTCCTTGAGCTTGAAGAGCACTATATGGGTTATCACCTTCGAACCTCCGTGGTGGGGGCTGAGGGGTTAAAAACCCCCTTGACTTAGCATTTATACTGTGCGAAGATTTTTAAGTTATGGCTCGCGCGCCAGGGCCGAACGGGGCCCCGGGGAAGGCTCTCCGGGGGTCAACATGCCTGCCAGAAGCGTTGAATATATCTCGAAAGGCGTCCCCTTTTCAAGGTTTTATTGCCGCGCTCGGGGCATGGCCGGGCCCTTTGGGGCATGGCCGGCACGGGCGGCCTCTGTTGCCGTGCCGAAGTGGCGGAATTGGTAGACGCGCAAGGTTCAGGACCTTGTGGGCGCAAGCCTGTGGGGGTTCGAGTCCCCCCTTCGGCACCATTGCTTTTCCCCCCGGGGCCGCCGGACTAAGCCGGGCGGGTCATGCCCCAGATTTTTCCAGCCCTTCTCCCCAGCTAAAACCGTCTTAAGCCTTTAGGCTTTTTTGCCGAATCAGACTATAACCTGAAACGCACTTGCAGGGCCCCTGGCGCCAGGGGCGGGCCCTCGGCCCGGGGTCCTTTCGTGGCCGAGATGGAAGCCAAAAAGAGACTGCTCATCATAATCCCCGCCTTCAACGAGGGTTCATCCATAGGGGGTGTCATCGAGGACGTCCGGCGCGAGGTGCCCGAGGCGGACATACTCGTGGTGAACGACGGATCGAGCGACAACACCGCGGCCGTGGGAGAAAGGCTCGGCGCTACGGTCCTGAGCCATCCCTACAATCTCGGCATAGGCGCCACCATGCAGACCGGCTACAAGTACGCCGCGCGCATGGGCTACGACGCCGCCGTCCAGGTGGACGGCGACGGCCAGCACAGGGCCGACCAGATACCCGGGCTCATCGCGCCGGTGCTCGCCGGCGAGGCCGACATCGTCGTGGGGTCCCGCTTTCTCGGAGGCGGCGAGTACAGGCCGTCGCTTGCAAGGGGAGCCGGCATGGCGCTCTTCAGCCGCGTGGTGTCGGCCGTCATAAGGGAGAAGGTCACGGACACCACCAGCGGCTTCCGCGCCGCGGGACGGGAATGCATCGAGTTCTTCTGCCGCCGATACCCAGACGACTACCCGGAGGTGGAGGCCCTCGTGTTGCTTCACAAGATGGATTTCAGTATAATGGAAGTGCCCGTAAAGATGTCGGAAAGGACGGGCGGCAGGTCTTCCATAACCCCGTTGAGGTCGATCTACTACATGTTCAAGGTCTTGCTCGCCATCTTCGTCGATCTCCTGAAGAAGACGGAGAGGTAGGCCCGAGAGGGACCAGGGGATGTATCTCTTCCAGATATTTTCCATACTCGGCGCGCTGGTGCTCTTCAGCGTGGTGATAGACTTTATCCGCAGGGGCCTTCTCAAGGAGAAGTACTCCGTGCTCTGGATAGCCGCCGCCGTGCTGCTGATAATACTCTCCGTCAAAAGACAGCTCCTGGACTACATAGCGGGCCTGCTCGGGGTGGCCTACCCCCCGTCGCTCCTCTTCCTCGTGGCCTTTCTCTTCGTCCTTCTCATACTCCTTCACTTCTCGGTAGTCATTTCCATCTTCCACGAGAAGAACAAGGCGCTGACCCAGGAGCTGACCCTGCTCAGGCACGACCTCCGTGAGACGCGGAGCCGGCTCGACAAGATCGGCCGGGAAAGGGAGTAGGGCGGCAATCTCCAATGGCCATGGTCCGGGATAGCAGGTTGCAGCATGTCGCGGCTGTGGTGGCGCTCGCGGCCGCGGTCCTTATCGCCTACTCAAACACCTTCCACATAGACTTCCAGTTCGACGGCGTCCCGCAGATAAAGGAAAACCCCTCCATCAGGGACCTTGGCAACCTCCACGCCCTGCTCGTCGGCGCAAGGCCCGTGACGATGATCACCTTCGCGCTCAACTACGCGGCCGGGGGGCTCGACCCCTTCGGCTATCATGTGGTAAACGCGGCCATACACATAGCAAACTCCGTGCTCGCCTACCTCCTGGTCATGGTGACACTCGGCGCGTACTGCGCCGAGAGGGCGTGGACCAGGCGGGTGGCCTTCTTCTCCGCCCTCCTCTTCGCCGTCCACCCCGTGCAGACACAGGCCGTGACCTACATCATCCAGAGGATGGAGAGCCTCGCTTCGTTCTTCTATCTCTCGGGCCTCCTCTTCTTCATAATCGCTTCGAGAGGCCCGGCAGCAGGTCGGGGCCCGGTAAGGACGTTCCTCCTCTACGGCGCGGCCGTGGCCGCTTACGCGCTCGGCTTCTACTCAAAGGAGATAGCCGTTACGCTCCCCCTGGCGATCATCCTCTACGACCTCTTCTTCACAAGCGGCCTGAGCCCGGGCCGTATTGTAAAGAGGCTCCCGTTCCACGCCGTCATGGTAGCCCTTATGGTCCTCTTCACCGTGCTCACCTTCGGCTCGGCCAGGGGGGGGTTCAGCGACATGAGCGAGGAGAACATGGTCGGCGGGGCGAAGCCCCCGGCCCTTTCGGCGGCCGAAAAGGCCCCGGCCACCGCCACCCCCACGCCCCCCCCCGGCGCGGCGCAGAAGGCGGCAGGGAGACCTTCGGCCAAGGGGGCTTCCGTGGGCTTCAACGTCGAGTCCATAACCCCGGCGGAGTATCTCCTCACCCAGTCAGGCGTCATAACCTACTACCTCGCCCTGCTCGTCTATCCGGCGAACCAGAACCTGGACTACCACTTCCCCGTGGCCACGTCGCTGTTCCGGACACCCGTCGCGGCCCCTGGAACGGTGTTGAACATACCGCCGCTCCCGCCGGTTGTATCACTGGTCGTCATCGCCCTTATCTTCTTGGCCTCGGCGCGGCTCGCCCTCAAGTCCCGCCGGGACCCGGGGGCGCACCCCGTGGCCGTGCCCATATCCTTCTTCATCCTCTGGTTCTTCGCCATCCTCTCTCCCACGTCGAGCTTCGTGCCCATTACGGACGTCATCTTCGAGCACAGGCTCTACCTCGCCTCCCTCGGGTTCTTCACCGTGGCGGTCCTCCTCGTCGATACCTTTGCGGCCCGCCTCCTGTCCGGCAACCACGCCGCCGGGAAGCTGAAGGCCCCCGGTGACGGAAGGTAGCCGGCGGTGTCTCAAGGGCAGGGGCAAAGGTCGTAACAGCCTGTCCTGCTTTTATTTTTATCCCTAAATAAAGATTGACTAAGAGCCGATGAGTGTATTATCTTAAAATAAATGGCTACGAGGCTATATTGAACCGATGAAGGCATCTCCTGAAGAGAAACAGAAGGTCGGCGGGGTTATCATCGCCGAGGATAACTCCAAGACAAGGACGTTTCTCAAGAACCAGCTCGAGCTTCTCGGGTACGAGGTCATCGGCGCCGTAAACAACGGCAAGGACGCCGTGGAGCTCGCCGCCGATACGGAGCCCGGGCTCATAATTCTCGACATCAAGATGCCCACTATGGACGGCATCGAGGCCGCCAGGGGGATAAGCTCCACGAGGTCGGTGCCCATAATCCTCATAACGGGGCATCACTCGGACGAAATGGCCGCCAAGGCCATAGAGGCGGGCGTATTCGGCTATCTCGTAAAGCCCATCACCAAAAAACAGCTCAAGCCGGCCATAACCCTGGCCATGGTCCGGTACCACGAGTTTTCGAGCCTCAAGGCCGAGGTATCCGACCTGAGAGAGGCGGTGGAGACGAGAAAACTCGTCGAAAAGGCCAAGGGGATACTGATGAAGAGGTGCAACATCTCGGAGGAGGACGCCTTCAAGCTCCTTCAGGCCCACT
>JBHHVK010000148.1:0-5522 GCA_046754205.1 Thermodesulfobacteriota bacterium | reverse complement strand
TCAGCCCCTTTGTCTCGTTGTCCATGTCGAGGAACTTTATGCCCATCCCCGGCTCGGTGGCGACCTTCTTCGGGTCGTACTCCCTGCGCCAGACGACCTCGCAGCTGCACCTCACGTCCCCCGTGACCCTGGGGATGGAGAAGGTGATGGCGAACTGCTCGCCGACCTCCCTCGGGTTCACGGAGGCGATGAACATCCCGCCCGTGCCGAGGCTCTTGGCGTAGCCGAAAAAGGCCCCCCTGTCGTCGATCCCGCGGATCTTGAGGACGAGTATCTGCCTGCGGAGGTCCTTGCGCCTCTCGGACCTCAGCACGACGTAACCGGACCCGTCGTTATCGCCCTTACCAGCGGCCATAGTGCATTATCTCCTCGAGCGGTTTGCGGGGTTTGTCGACCCTGACAAGCTCGGATGCGGGGTAACCCATGGCCACGAGTCCGACGACCTCTATACCATCTGGTATCCCCGTCGCCTCCTTTACGCGCTCCGGGTCTATGGCGGCTATCCAGCAGGCGCCGAGGCCCTCGGCCGTGGCGGCCGTAATCATCTCGGTTACGGCTATGGTCACGTCGACCCAGGCGTAATTGACGCCGTCGGCCTTCCTCACCCAGGCCTCATCGGGGGCGGCGCAGGCCACTATTATCACCGGGGCGGACCTGAAACCCTCCTTGTGGAGGCACTCGTTGAGCGCCTCGCGTCCCTCGCTTTCCATGACGACGAAGTGCCAGGGCTGACGGTTTGCCGCGCTCTGGGCCCTCCGGAGCGTCGTAAAGAGGCGGGCGAGCACGGCGGGCTCGATGGGCCTGGGGGCGAACTCCCTTACGCTCCGCCTCCTCTCGGTAAGCTCATAAAAGGTCCTGACCCTCTCGTCCAACCGGACTCCCTCCACGTTATATCAGCGCCTCGGCGAACTCCCTCGCGTCGAACTCCCGGAGGTCTTCCACGCCCTCGCCCACGCCTATGTAGCGTATGGGTATCTTGAACTCCCTCGCTATCGGGATTATTATCCCGCCCTTGGCCGTGCCGTCGAGCTTGGTTAGCACGATGCCCGTGACCCCCACCGCGTCGTTGAAGATCCGGGCCTGGTTTACGGCGTTCTGGCCCGTGGAGGCGTCGAGGACGAGGAGCGTCTCGTGGGGCGCGCCTTCGAGCTCCCTGGCGATGACCCGCCGGACCTTCTTGAGCTCGTCCATGAGGTTCGCCTTGGTATGGAGCCTCCCGGCCGTGTCCACAAGAAGTATGTTCGCCCACCTCCCGACCGTCGCCTTCATGGCGTCGAAGGCCACGGCCCCGGGGTCTCCCCCCTCGGCCTGCTTTATAACCGCAGAGCCGGTCCTCTCGCCCCAGAGCTCGAGCTGCTCGATGGCCGCCGCCCTGAAGGTGTCGGCCGCGGCGAGCAGGACCTTCTTGTTCTCGGCGACGTATCTGGCCGAGAGCTTGCCGATGGTAGTGGTCTTGCCCACGCCGTTCACCCCGAGGACCATGATTATGAAGGGGGAACGCTCTACCTTAAGCGGCCTTTCGACCTCCTTCAATATTGCGTAGACGGCCTCCCTCAGAAGCCCCCGGAGCCTCTCTGGGTCCCGGCCTGTGAAGCTCCGCCTCAGCCCGTCAACTATCTCCATGGACGTGGCCGCGCCGACGTCGGCCATGATGAGCGACTCTTCGAGCCTTTCGAGGAGTTCTTCCCTCGACATATCGGAAAAAGCCGTCTCGACCGAGCCCATGATGGCGTTGTGGGTCCTGGCGAGCCCGGCCTTCAGCCGCTTGAACATATTAAAACAATTATCCTTGACTTAAAAGGACTTACGTCACTTAAACGGTCCTGCACAGGCACCGGCGCTGCGCGCCGGGGTTTAATCTGATGGTATTCTTTTTTTTTAACACAAAAAAACCCGCATTTAAAGCCTTTTAAGCGCGCCGCCCCCCCCGCCCCCCTGCCCGCCCCGAAGGGCCGGTCAAAAACAGCTTTACTTTAGACAATAAACCCTGATATATTTACGATGATGTTTAGACCCGGTCCACAGGAGTTTACCCCCCGAGGGACCGGCCGGGGTTTTCACGCTTCAGGCATCTCCGATTGAATCGGGTCCCGAGGCTCCGCTTCCCGGAGACCTCATCAATGCCGGTCCGGTTGGTTTCTTTCATATATCCATCTCGAAAACTCACACGGAAGTTCAACCTCTTACGGCTCAAGCGCCGACCGGACCGGGAAGGCCCCGGAGCGCGCGACCTCCGCCGCTGAGGGCTTCGACCCGCCGGCGGCCGTAAGGAAGAGGGGCGCGATTTCCCGATATGCCCGGGCACAGGCAGAGGGCGACGGGCGGAGCGGCGAAAGAGGGGCGCATGGGCAAGGTTCTGGAAAAGAAACCGACGATGGAGCCGGGCGCGGCCATGACGGCCTGCAGGGAGGCGCTCGCCCTGCTCCCGGAGCCGGCCGCCATGCTCGACGAGTCCGGCATGGTCGCGTCCGTCAACCCGGCCTTCTCCGAGCTGGTCGGCTGCACCTGTGAAGGGCTCGCCGGCGCCCCCTTTGAGGACCTTCTCGACGAAGGGCCGCCGGGGCCTTCGCCCCTGGCCGGGGGGCGGCGGGTGAAGACGGGCCTCAAGGCGAAGGACGGCGGGACCGTGCCCGTGGACCTCTCGGTGGCCCGCATCGACGGAGGCGCGCTCATCCTGGTCCGCGACAGGACCGAGGCGGTGGAGCTACGCCGTGAGCTCGCCGCCGCCAGGGAGTGCCTCGACGACTTCCGTTCCGGCATATTCCGCATGATAAAAGACCTCGATCAGAGCGAACGCGAGCTCGACGAGGCTTACGGAAAGCTCCAGGAGACGCAGGCCCAGCTCATCCAGTCCGTCAAGCTCAACGCCCTCGGCGAGCTCGCCGCCGGGGTCGCCCACGAGGTGGGCCAGCCGCTTACCGTAGTAAAGGGCCTCGCCCAGAACCTGCTCAGAAGGCTCCCCACCCGGGGGGACGACCGGGAGAAGCTGGAACTCATCGTGGAGGCCTCGAAGAAGATGGAGGCCATAGTCAGCCACCTGAGGTTCTTCACCAGGTCATCGGGCCCGGAGCAGGTCCCCCTGGACGTCAACCCTGTCGTCAGGGACGCCTTCCTCATGCTCGCCGAGCTCATGCACAAGCACGGGATAGACGTAAGGCTCGACCTCCACCCGGTCCCGACTGTCATGGGCTCGCCCACCCGGCTCGAACAGGTCATCATAAACCTCGCCACGAACGCCAGGGACGCCATGCCCGAAGGCGGCGTCCTGACCGTAACCACGGAACACCGCTCCGAGGGGGGGCGCAGTCTGGTAAGCATAGAGGTCCGGGACACCGGCCGCGGCATACCGGCCGACGCCCTCGAACGGGTATTCGACCCCTTCTTCACCACCAAGCCCGCCGGAAAGGGCACCGGGCTCGGCCTCTCCATAAGCTCCCGCATAATAGAGGAGCACGGGGGGACCATTCGCGTCGATAGCCGCGAAGGCCGGGGCGCGACCTTCCGCATAACGCTGCCGGCGGCCGAGTAGCCGACACGGCCTCAAGAACGGACCATGAAGAACTCCACCGTGCTCGCCGCCCTCGTGGACATCCTCTTTCCCCCGGTCTGTCCCCTCTGCGGGGAAAACCCGGCGGAGGGCCCCTTGTGCGGGGCCTGCCTCCGGGGCTTCGAGGGGCTCAGGATCGCCTCCCCCTTCTGCCCGGTCTGCGGCGTCCCCTTCGAGTCCTCCGCCACCGGGGACCACCCCTGCGGCGAGTGCATAAAGGACCCTCCCCCCTTCCTTACCGCCCGAAGCGCCTACAGGTTCGCCCCCCCGGTCCTCGACGCCGTCCACCGGCTCAAGTACAACGGCCAGACCAACCTCGCCCCGTCCATGGCCGCCCTCGCCGTCGGCGCCATAGCCGACCCCGTCGCCGCCGTGGCCTACGACGTGGTAATGCCCGTCCCCCTCCACGTCACCAGGCTGAGGGAGAGGGGTTTCAACCCATCGCTCCTCCTGGCCCGGGTCGTGGCCGGACGGCTCGGCGTCCCCATCGACTACGACACGCTCCAAAGGACCCGCATGACCGGCCCTCAGGTGGGGCTCCCATCGGCCGAGAGGAGGAGGAACGTAAAGGGCGCCTTCGAGGTCGCCACACCGGGCGCGGTCGAAGGCAGGAGCGTGCTCCTGGTGGACGACGTCTACACCACCGGCTCGACCGTGGCCGAATGCTCAAGGGCGCTCGCCGCCTCGGGGGCGAGCGTCCACGTCCTTACCCTTGCGAGAACCGTCAAGGTGTGATAGTTTTTTCCTGCCGCTAAGGACGGGAACAGGAGGCCGATGAAGAAGGTCCTTTCGCTCAAGAGGCTCACGGAAGAGCTCGCGCCGCTCAGGAAGAAGGGCCGCCGAATAGTATTCACCAACGGCTGCTTCGACATCATACACGCCGGCCACGTAAGGTACCTCACACGGGCCCGCGCCCTCGGGGACGTCCTCGTCGTGGGGCTCAACAGCGACTCGTCGGTCAGGTCCGTTAAGGGCCCCTCGCGCCCCATAGTCCCGGAAAAGGAGCGCGCCGAGGTCCTCGCGGCCCTCGCCCCGGTGGATTACGTAGTTCTCTTCTCCGAACCCACGCCGCTCAGGCTCATAGAGGCGATAGCCCCGGACGTGCTCGTCAAGGGCTCGGACTGGGCAGCCGGAGAGATAGTCGGGGCCGAGGCGGTGAAAAAACGCGGCGGAAGGGTCGCGCGCGTGAGGCTCGTCAAGGGCCGCTCCACGACGAACATAATAAAGAGAATACTCGAGCTCCACAAGAAATGACCCGCCTTCTCCCCGACCGGGGGCAAAGAGGCGGGGGCGTATATCGAGAAAGACCCGAGGCCCGGAGAACCCTCCGGGCCCTGTAAAGACCCTCTGGAGGCCAATCGGTGAACACGGGCGCAGACATATTGAGCGGTATCCTTTCGCGGACCTACTACGGCAATACCGTGCTCGACTACCTCGTCTTTCTCCTGGTCATGGTCGTGGGCCTTGTGGCGGCCAAAATCCTCACAGCCGTGGCCACCCGCTCGGCCCGGCGGCTCGCCGGAAAGACCGCCACGGTCCTCGACGACTTTCTCATCGGCGTAATAAAGAAGACGGCCTCGCCGCTGCTCTACTACGGCGTCTTCTACATCGCCACGAGGAACCTGGTCCTTCCCGGGGCCATCGCCAGGGCCGTGTACGTCCTCGGCGTAATCCTCCTTACGGTCATGGCCATCCGCTTCCTCACCGCGGTCCTGGTCTACGCCATGGAGAACTACTGGCTCAAGGGGGCCGAGGATGGCAAGAGGAGGAGCGTCCTGGGCCTCATGCCGGCCATCAAGACCGTCATCTGGGCCATGGGCATCGTATTCCTCCTCGACAACCTCGGCTTCGAGATTTCGACCGTCATAGCCGGTCTCGGCATAGGCGGCATCGCCGTGGCCATGGCGAGCCAGGCCATCCTCGGCGACCTCTTCAGCTACTTCGCCATCCTCACGGACCGCCCCTTCGAGGTGGG
>JBHHVK010000147.1:0-5527 GCA_046754205.1 Thermodesulfobacteriota bacterium | reverse complement strand
TAAAGCTCTTCCAGATGGAGGTGCCCGAGATATACGAGGGCATCGTGGAGATAAAGGGGGCCGCGCGCGAGCCCGGCGACAGGGCCAAGATAGCCGTGGCGTCTAACACCTCGGACGTCGACCCCGTGGGGGCCTGCGTGGGGGTCAAGGGCTCGAGGGTCCAGACGGTCGTCCAGGAGCTCAAGGGCGAGAAGATAGACATCGTGCACTGGTCCGACGAGCCGGCGATATTCGTCAAGAACACCCTGAGCCCGGCGCAGATATCCCGCGTCATAGTCGACGAGGACGAGCACGCCATGGAGGTCATCGTCCCCGACGACCAGCTCTCCCTTGCCATAGGCAAGAAGGGCCAGAACGTGAGGCTCGCCGCCAAGCTCACCGGCTGGAAGATAGACATCAACACCGAGAGCGTGGCCAGGGGAGAGGCCGCCGAGGAGATGACTCCCGATGAGGCCCTGAGAAAGGCCGTCGAGGCCGCCGAGGCCGCAGAGGCCGCCGAGGCGCTCGCCGAGTCCGGGACCGAGACCGGGAAAGAGACCGCGGCAGAGACAGAGGCTGAGACAGAGGCAGAGGCCGGGAAAGAGACCGGGGCTTCGGACGAAGAGGTCCCCCCTCCGGGTTTTGCCGGGGTCAGCCCCGATGTGATATCCGCCCTCCATGAGGCGGGGTTCACCACGCCCGAGTCCATGGCCGGGCTTACAGCCGAAGAGCTCCTCGGCATAGAGGGCGTTGACGACGAAACGGCGGCCAGGCTCCTTGAGGCGGTGGGCGCGGCCGCCGGGGCCGAGGTCGTGGAGGAGGAAGAAGAGGCCCCCGGGGAAGACACGGAGGCCGAGGCTGAGTCCGAGGCCGCCGAAGAGGACGACGCCGGGGTGGAGGCCGAAAAAGAGGGCTGATGCCTGTAAGGACCTGTATCGGCTGCAGGCGCGCCTTCGATAAGCGCGCCCTCGTAAGGCTGGCGGCCGTGGACGGGGCCCTCGTCGTCGACCCCGGGAACGGGGTCCCTGGAAGGGGGGCATACATCTGCCCCGAGAGGCCCTGCCTAGATAAGGCCCACTCGGCCAGGAACGCCTTTTCGAGGGCCTTCAGGACAAACGTTGCGACCCCGGGCCCTGAGGCGATCTGGCTGGAGATCGTCAAGGCGCGGGAAAAGGGAAGTTAAGCGGGTTTATCCCCGGCGTGGTTTACGCCCTATCGGAGACGAAGTTATCAGGATATGGTAGAAAAAGAAGAGCAGAAAAAAGAAGGCGCCAAGATAGTCGAGAAGAGGATCAAGTCGACCGTCATAAGGCGCAGGGCGGCCAAGGCCGCGCCCAAGCCCAAGAAGGAGCCGCCCGCCGAGGCCGGGGAAGCGGCCGCGGCAAAGGCCGCTCCCGCCGCCGCGCCTGCCGCCGGGACTGCGGCAGCCCCGGAGGCCACGGCCGCCCCGGCCGCGCCGGTGACCCCGGCCGCCCCCGCTGCCGCGGAGGCCCCGGCTGAAAAGCCCGCCGCCGGGAAGGCGGCCGCCGGGGCGAAACCGGCAGAAAAGCCTTCGGCGAAGAAGCCGCCCTCAAGAAAAGAGGTCAAGGTATTCGGCAAGGAGAGAAAGCCGGAGCCCAGAAAGTTCTTTACCCCGAGAAGACCCTCCAAGAAAGGCAGGCGCGGTCAGCCCAAGGGCGCCATGAGGGGCCAGAGGATGGGCAGGACCCAGCTCCAGCCCACCAGGGAGCTCAAGAAGACCGAGGTAACGGTCCCCAAGGCCGCCAAGAGGGTCATCCGCATAGTGGACGCCATAAGCGTCGGCGACCTTTCCCAGAAGCTCGGTGTCAAGGCATCCGAGATAATAAGAAAGCTCATGGGCCTCGACATAATGGCGACGGTGAACCAGCTCATCGAAATAGATGCGGCCACCGTCGTGGCCCAGGAATACGGCTACGAGGTCGAGAGCGCCGCGGTAGCCGAAGAGGCCCTCATCACCGGTGAGGCCGGAGAGGCCGCCGAAGACCTCACGCCGAGGGCCCCGGTCGTGACCGTCATGGGACACGTCGACCACGGCAAGACGTCCCTGCTCGACGCCATCCGCAAGACCAGCGTGGCCACTGGAGAGGCCGGCGGCATAACCCAGCACATAGGGGCCTATCATGTTCAGCTCAAGAAGGGGAACATAACCTTCCTCGACACCCCGGGCCACGAGGCCTTCACGGCCATGAGGGCCCGTGGGGCGCAGGCGACCGACATAGTCGTGCTGGTCGTGGCGGCCAATGACGGGGTGATGCCCCAGACCGTGGAGGCCATAAACCACGCAAGGGCAGCCGGGGTGCCCATCATCGTGGCGATAAACAAGGTAGACCTGCCCGAGGCGGACCTCGAGAGGGTCAGAAGCGAGCTCTCGGGCCACGGGCTCGTCTCCGAGCAGTGGGGAGGGGACAGCATATTCGTCGAGGTTTCGGCCAAGAAGGGCACGGGCATAAAGGAACTCCTGGAGATGATACTTCTCCAGTCGGAGATGCTCGAGCTCAAGGCCAGCAGCGGCGCACCTGCCCACGGCGTCATCGTCGAGGCCAAGCTCGAAAAGGGCCGCGGCCCGGTCGCCACGGTGCTCATCAAGAGCGGAACCATAAGGGTGGGGGACGTCTTCGTAACCGGGGTCCACTACGGCAGGATCAGGGCCATGATAAGCGACTGGGGCGCCCGTCTCGATGAGGCGGGCCCGTCCATGCCCGTGGAGATAATCGGCCTTTCGGGCGTGCCCGACGCCGGCGACGCCTTCGACGTGGTCAAGGACGAGTCCACGGCCAGGCAGATAGCCTCCATGAGGCAGGAAAAGACACTCCACCAGGGCCGCGCCGTCACCGCCAAGGTCAGCCTCGACGACCTCTTCGACAGGATAAGCAAGGGCGAGGCCAAGGAGCTGAACGTGATACTGAAGGGCGACGTCCACGGCTCGATCGAGGCCGTCACGGACTCGCTCGAAAAACTCTCCACCGAGGATGTGAAGATAAATGTCCTGCACAGCGGGGTGGGAGGCATAAGCGAGGGGGACGTGATGCTCGCCAGCGCCTCCAACGCCATCGTCATCGGCTTCAACGTCCGCCCCGAGCCCAAGGCGGGCGCCCTCGCCGAGCAGGAGAACGTGGACTTGAGGCTCTATAATATCATCTACGACCTTACCGGCGACATCAGGAGCGCCATGGAGGGGATGCTCGAGCCCATCATCCGCGAGGAGGTCCTGGGCAGGGCGGACGTCCGCGAGGTCTTCAAGGTCACCAAGGTCGGGACCGTCGCCGGCTGCTACGTGACCGAAGGCAAGGCCACCAGGAACGCAAGGGTCCGCCTCATAAGGGACAACATCGTCGTATACGAGGGGGTGCTCTCCAGCCTCAAGAGGTTCAAGGACGACGTCAAGGAAGTGGCCACTGGCTACGAGTGCGGAATGGCCATCGAGGGCTACAACGACATAAAGGTCGGGGACGTCCTTGAGCTGTACACCCTGAGGGAAGAGGCCGCCAAGCTCTGACCCGCGGTAGAGTGCCCCCCCTGTCGACGAAGAAAATCCGATGATTGTAGGCGTCTGCCACCTGGCCCTGAGGTTCCATGACTGCCGTTCCCTCAAGGATAAGCGCCAGAGGCTCAAGAGCATAATCGGCCGTGTCAGGAACCGTTTCAACGTCTCGGCGGCCGAGGTCGCGGCCCTCGACCGCTGGCAGAGGGCCGAGGTCGGCATAGTGGCCGTGGGCGCTGACAGCGCCTTCGTAAACTCCGTCCTTGACAGGGTGCTCGATTATGTCGAGGTCCTCCATACCGGAGAGATACTCGACCACGATATTGAATTCATAACCATAAAGCCGCCCTGGGCGGACTTCGGTTAGTCCCGGCCGCGCCCGGCAAGGCCCGGGGTCCTCGGCGGCTGGAGCTACCGATGACTTACAGGCGTTCCGACAGGGTCGGAGACCTCATAAAGGAGGAGATAGCCGCAATCGTCCAGCACGGGGACGTCAAGGACCCGAGGGTCGGCTTTGTGACCATAACCAGCGTGAAGATGAGCCCAGACCTCAAGGTGGCCCGGGTCTACTTCAGCCAGATGGGCGGACGCGAGGAGATAGAGGAGAGCAGCGCCGGGCTCAACAACGCGAGCGGCTATATCAGAAGGGTCATAGCGAGGAGCCTCAAGCTCAAGCACATCCCCCACATAACGTTCCATTACGACGAATCCATTGAATACTCAGACCACATCGAAAAGGTCCTGAGGGAGTTGAAAGAAGGAGGAGACCGTTAGCCCGGAGGAATCTTTTGAGGGGCTCAAGGACCGGCGGGCCTTCATGCCGCCGGCGCCGTACCCGCAGCCGGGTTGACGCAAAGCGTTGATGAACAGGTTTGATGAGGTAGTAGAAGCGATAAAAAAAGGGCAAAGGTTTCTGGTCGTCTCCCACGTGAACCCGGAGGGGGACGCCATAGGGTCACTGCTCGGCGCGGCCCTCGCCCTCAGGTCCCTCGGCCGTGACGTCACGGCCTATCTCGAGGACGACATACCGAAGGTCTACAAGTTCCTGCCGGGGGCCGATACCGTCGTCCACAGCCTCGACGGCCGGGGGCCCTTCGACGTCACCGTAGCCGTGGACTGCGGGCACAGGGACAGGCTCGGAGGTGACTTCGTCGCCCTGAACGACCCGGGGACCTTAATAAATATCGACCACCACGCCACCAACGGCCGCTTCGGCGACATAAACGTGGTCGTCCCGGACGCCGGCGCCGCAGGCGAGCTCGTCTACGACATGTGCGTCGCCGCCGGGATCGATATCACGCCAGAGATAGCCACGAACCTCTACGTCGCCATCCACACGGACACCGGCAGTTTCCGCTACTCCTCGGCCTCGGCCGACTCCTTCATGAAGGCGGGCGAGCTGGTAAGGCTCGGCGCAAAGCCCTGGGAGATAGCCAAGAGGGTCTACGAGAGCTTCCCGGCGGTGAAGTTCAAGCTCCTGGGCCTCGTGCTCCCCACCCTCGACGTCTTCTCCATTACCGATGACGGACGGGGCGGAAATGTCGCCACCCTCACCGCCACCCTCGATATGTTCCGCTCAACAGGCGCGGACAGCGACCTCTCCGACGGCTTCGTCAACTACGCCCGGGGCATAGATGGCGTTGAGGTGGGCCTGCTCTTCAGGGAGACCGGCGAGGGGACCTACAAGGTGAGCCTGCGCTCCAAGGGTGAGGTCGACGTTGCTCGGGTGGCGGAGCGCTTCGGCGGCGGGGGGCACAGGAACGCCGCCGGCTTCACCATAAAGGGCTCTCTCGACGAGGTGAAGCGGAAGATCCTTGAGACGTTGAAGGAGACGATGCCCCTCGGCGCGGGGTAGCCTGTTATGCTCGACGGAGTCATCGTCATAGACAAGCCTTCCGGGTGGACCTCCCATGACGCGGTGGCCAGGGTGAAGGCCACGCTCAGGGCGAAGAAGGTCGGGCACCTCGGGACCCTCGACCCCGTGGCAACCGGGGTGCTGCCGCTCGTGGTCAACGGCGCCACCAGGTTCGCCCGCATCCTCGAGGG
>JBHHVK010000146.1:0-5568 GCA_046754205.1 Thermodesulfobacteriota bacterium | reverse complement strand
CAAAATTATTTTTGTAATAGAGGTCGACACCTCTATTATAAAAGTCGACGGCGTTCAGTTTGGCCCCGAGCATTTCCGCAAACTCCATCTTCCGGCTCAACTCGTCGAGTTTTTCCTGGACTTCTTTGGGAGGCTTTACTTCGAGCGAGGGAGGGATCTCACCGGCAATCTCACCTCGCAAACTATCTACGTCTTTTTCCAGGCCTTCCTTGAGCTTGTTGATGGCCCTGGCGTCTTCATCAATTGCTTGCCTTGTCTTTCTCCATTTCCTTATTTCTAAGAAACCAAGAGCACCAACTATAGCGACGAATATGGTAAAGGCAGTCATGAAAATGCCCATTATGGCGGTGGCCAGGTTAAGTATGTCCAGTGACCTGTCAAAGCTCTTCTCAGGGTCAACCAGAACATACTCTTTTACTATAATTTTTTCGCCACAGGCTTGTTGGGCCTCGCCACAGATAGGTATGGGCTTGAAAGGGGGCACTTCCTTTGAGGGTAATTGTCCCTGACCTTTCTGAGAAGGCGCTTGAGCGGGCGCGGCTTTCCCGACGTCAGCGGCAAGCACTTGGCCGCCGAGCATGATAAGCGAAAGCGTTATAATGAGGATTGTTTTACTCATTCTTTCAATGTTTGGGTGACGCGTGAAGGATAGTATGTTTTCTTATAGCACAGTTTTGAGTTCTAAACAAATTCTCCACGAGATTCCACTGGTCATGATAGTCCTTTCGCGGGTTCAGGTTTGCAACCTGAACCCGTTATTTCATGGCGGCAGGGCGGGGGTGGGGGTGACGAGGGCATTGATATTCACCCTCCCCTCTATCCCCTCCCGTCAAGGGAGGGAAGGTTTTTTTATGTCATTGCGAGGAGCGTGAGCGACGAAGCAATCCACGTGCGCGGGCGACAAAAAAGAGATTGCTTCGGGACCAGAGTCCCTCGCAATGACGCCGTGTATGCCGGAGGTGCATTCTCATTATGAGGGTGCAGGTTGCAAACCTGAACTCGCGAAGATAGAGCCCACCCAACCATACCCCCCTCCTTTAGTTTCCCCTTGTCGGCGCGCCCCATAAATCGTAAAATCCTCGCATGATCCGCATAACCGACGAGCTCTCCATAGACGAGAGCGAGATAACCGAGGTATTCTCCCGCGCCGGGGGGCCCGGGGGACAGCACGTAAACAAGGTCTCCACGGCCGTGCAGCTCCGCTTCGACATCAAGGGCTCGAAACTCCCCGAGGACGTAAAGGCCAGGCTCATCCGCCTCGGGGGCAGGAGGGTCACCGAGGGCGGCGTGCTCATCATCTCCTCACGTAGGTCGAGGCGCAGGGAGGTCAACAGGGTCGACGCCACGGACAGGCTCGTCGCCCTTATAAGGAAGGCCGCGGAGAGGCCGAAAAGGCGGGTAAAGACAAGACCGTCGAGGGCCAAAAAGGAGAAGAGGATAGAGGAGAAGAAGGTGCGGGGAGAGACGAAGCGGATGAGGCGGAAGGTGAGGGAGGAGGATTAGTCGCGTGGGATCGCCGCGCCAGCGACAAAAGACGTTTATTGAAAATAGCCGGTGGGCGGTGCCCACCCTACGAAGCTGACCGGGGAGGGGGTGATAGGAACCGCCGGCGCTCACCCTCTGTCCCCTCTTGTCAGGGGAGGGGATGTTTTTTTGTGTCATTGCGAGGAGCGCAGGCACCGAAGCAATCCCCGGGCGCCGGCGACAAGAAAGAGATCGCTTCGGGCCCGGCGGCCCTCGGGGTGACGACCGCGCCAACCCCCTTCCTTTTTAACGGCCATCTGTTGTACAATACCCCATTAACCCGTTGGCAGGGGCGCGGTAAATCTCATGCTCAAGGTAGAAAAACTCAGCAAGGCGTACGCGGGCGACCCAGTGCTCGAAGAGGTGAGCTTCACCGTCGGCTCCGGCGAACGCGTCGGGCTCGTCGGGAGGAACGGCTCGGGCAAGACGACCCTCATGCGCATCATCGCGGGCGAGGAGTCCCCGGACTCGGGGACCGTCTCCGTGCCGAGGGGCTACCGCACCGCCTACCTCACCCAGCACATCAGGTTCACGGAACGGACCGTCCTCGCCGAGGCCTGCTCGGCCCTGCCGCGCGACGAGGACGGCACGGACCTTACCTACAGGGCGCGCGCCGTGCTCGGCGGGCTCGGCTTCAGTACCGATGAACTCGACCTGAACCCGTCGGAGCTCTCGGGCGGCTACCAGGTCAGGCTGAACCTCGCCAGGGCCCTGCTCTCCGCCCCGGACATGCTCCTTCTCGACGAGCCTACGAACTACCTCGACATCATCTCGCTCCGGTGGCTCAGGAGGTTCCTCCGCGGCTGGCGAGGCGAGTTCCTCCTCATAACCCACGACCGCGAGTTCATGGACTCGGTCACGACGCACACGATGGGCATACACCGGAGGCGGGTAAGAAAGACGGCGGGGGCCACGGACAAGTTCTACTCGCTCATCGAGCAGGCCGAGGAGGTCCACGAGAAGACCCGCCTGAACAGGGAGAAGAAGCAGAGGGAGACGGAGCGCTTCATAGAGCGTTTCCGTTCAAAGGCCACGAAGGCCCGGGCCGTGCAGTCGAGGATAAAGGCGCTCGAAAGGGAGGAGAGGCTCGAGGTCCTCGAAGGCGTCAGGACCCTCAGCTTCGGGTTCAACCCTTCGAGGTCCGCGCCCAGGACACTGGTCAGGCTCCGTGGCGCGGGGTTCGGCTACCCCGGAGAGGACGCACTCTTTTCCGGCCTCGACCTCACCGTGGGCCGCGGAGACAAGATAGCCGTGGTGGGAAGGAACGGCAGGGGCAAGACGACGCTCTTAAACCTCATCGCCGGGGAGCTCGCTCCCACGGCGGGCGCGGTGGATAGAAATGAGGGGACGGCCCTCCAGTGCTTCGGCCAGACGAACGTGGCGAGGCTCGACCCGGAAAAGACCGTGGAGGAGGAGCTCGTGGACGCGCACCCCGACCGCTCCCGGGGCGGGGCGAGGAGAGTTGCCGGGGCCATGCTCTTCGAGGGCGACCACGCGCTCAAGAGGGTCCGCGTCCTCTCGGGCGGCGAGAAGAGCCGGGTGCTGCTCGGAAAGCTCATCCTGAGCCCCACGAACCTGCTCCTTCTCGACGAGCCCACCAACCACCTCGACATGGAATCGACCGAGGCGCTCGCCGGCGCGATAGAGGCCTACCCCGGGGCCGTCGTCATCGTCACTCACAGCGAGATGATACTCGACCGGGTGGCCCGGCGGCTCGTGGTCTTCGACCGGGGGCGAGTGGAGGTCTACGACGGACCCTACCGCGACTTCCTCGAAAAGGTCGGCTGGTCCGAGGAGGACCGGGAGGCCGGCGGCGCCGCCGGCAGGGCCCCAGCCGCCGGCAGGACCAAAAAGGACCTGAGGAAGGCGAGGGCCGAGGTCGCAAAGGAGAGGACCAGGGAGCTGCACCCCCTGAAGCTCGCGATGGGCCGGGTGGAGGACGAGATTACCGCCCTCGAGGAGAGGCTCGACCGGCTCAACAGGGCGCTCGCCGAGGCCTCCGGGATCGGCTCCGCCGATGAGATATCCGGGCTATCGAGGCAGCGCCACGACGTCTCGGAGAGGATAGAGGCGCTCTTCGACGACCTCGAACGCTTGTCCTCGGAGCACGAAGAGAAGAAGAGGGCCTTCGACAGCAGGCTCAAGGAGCTCGATTGACCCCACCCCCCGCCCCCCCGTTGAAATCCCCCCGGACAAGCACCCTTATCCGCCTTATCCCACCGATTTTAGGCCTAGCCTGCCGTCCTTCCGGAAAGGGTAACGCCAGCCACACAGGTGTTACGAATTGGTAACATCTGGAACCACTTGATTTCACGATGTTTTTCTGTTTGTGGGCAAAAGGTATTACCCTGGCGTAACACTGCGGCCACAGGCGGCGTACCTTCCGGTCTTCCGGTTCCTTCGTTTTTATCTACTTAAAACAGCCACTTGGGAAGAAGCAGGCGCGCCTCCTGCCACTTGGTACGCATATTGCGTAATACAAGAGGATATCTCCCAAGCTAAGAGTCCCATATATTACCTCGCCCGGCGCAGGCAACGCGAGCGCCCCGTTGGCGCGGGTCTATTCGACAGGGGGGGGTGCCGGACCGGAAAGGGCGAGTCCGGTGGTTTCAGGCTGAGGCGCCCGCCATGTGCTCCTTTCACGCCGGTTCCGATCGACGGTCCTGTTTTTTCGCAGGCAGGGTTCTTACATACGGAGGTGCCTTAGATGAAGATTATGGTCTGTCATGACGGCTCGGAGCGCGCACAGAGGGCCCTTGCTAAAACCATCGATATCTTCAAGGCCGAGAAGCCCGAGGTCTACATACTGACCGTCATCGAACCGCCGCTCGACGCTACGAGCACGGACGAGGCGAACTTCGAGAAGTGGCAGGAGAAACGCAAGGGAGACCTCAGGAAGGCCGCCGAGTACGTCGCCGCCAACGGCTTCAGGGCCCACGCGGTCCTCGCCGAGGGCGACCCCCGCAAGATGATAGTCGAGGCCGTGGAAACCAAGTCGCCGGACCTTCTCATAATGGCCAAGCGGAGCGGCGGCATGATAGACAAGGTGGTCCTCGGAAGCGTTTCAGACTATATGGTCCGTCACGCCGCCTGTCCCGTTATGATTATTCATTGATCCCCAGGCTCTACTAAGTTGGTTGTCTCACAGTTAATTCATTCAGGAGGTTAAAGGCATGGTAGATTACGGTTCCTCGGACAGACCGATGTCGGTAGGCGACCTGTTCAAGTTCGGCAGGATCGACATCCGGGCGCTCCACAAGACATGGTTCGCCTTCTTCCTCACCTTCTACGTCTGGTTCAACATGGCCCCGCTCGCGACGACCATCATGGCCGTCGCCGGCCTTACAAAGGCGCAGATGAAGATCATCTTCATCTGCAACGTCGCGCTCACGGCCCCGGGGCGTGTCGTCATAGGCATGCTCACGGACAGGTTCGGGCCGAGGAAGACCTTTACGGCCATCCTCATGATCATGGCCATACCATGTATCGTCTTCGCCTTGAGCAACACCTACACCCAGATGCTCGTCTCAAGGCTGATACTGAGCCTCGTGGGCACCGGCTTCGTCGTCGGCATCCACATGACGAGCCTCTGGTTCAAGCCCAAGGACATAGGCTTCGCCCAGGGCGTCGAGGCGGGTCTCGGCAACTGGGGCTCATCCATCGCCGCCATGACCATGCCGATCATCGCCCTTAACCTCTTCGGCGGGGAGAACGGCTGGAGGTACTCCATAATCGCCAGCGGCGTCGTCATGTTCTTCTACGGCTTCTACTTCTTCTTCTTCATCACCGACGGCCCTCCCGGGACCCCCTACCACAAGCCGCGGAAAAGCGCGGCCATCGAGGTCTCCACCTGGCTCGACATGGTAAACGCCTGGGGATGGACCATACCGAGCATAGGCATCCTCGCCGTCCTGGTCTGGAAGATACAGAAGATAGGGTTCCTCTCCCCGGCCGGGGCCGCTATCTGCTACGCGATCATAGCCATCGTCGTCCTGTACCAGTGCATCCAGATATACAGGGTCAACGCCCCCATACTCCGCAAGG
>JBHHVK010000145.1:0-5568 GCA_046754205.1 Thermodesulfobacteriota bacterium | reverse complement strand
CCACGCCGTAAAGGAGAAAGGGTGACCCCTTTGAAACCAGGCGGCCGGGGCGGGAAGCCCATGGGCAGGATAAAGGAAAAGGAGAAGGACCCCCCGGACGGTGACGTCTCGCTATGCAGGGTGGGGACCGTGGAGCCGGGCGGGAACGTCTGTGAGCTCCCCAGGGCAGTCTCCTGCGCCTTCGTCATCTTCGGCGCCTCCGGTGACCTTACCGCAAGAAAGCTCATCCCATCGCTATTCAGCCTCTCCCGGAGCGGGCTCCTCGCCGAGAGGTTCATCGTTTTGGGGGTGTCGAGAACGCCTTTTACGGACGACGCCTTCAGGGCCCGGATGCACGAGGCCTGCAAGGCCACGGCAAAGGACTTCGACGAGGCGGCCTGGAAGGGTTTCGCCTCCCGGCTCTTCTACCTCCGTTCCGACACCGGCGCCGCCGCCGCCTTCGGCGACCTCAAGGACCTCCTCGGAAGGCTCGAGACCGAGCACGGCCTTTCAGGCAACAGGCTCTTCTACATAGCCACCCCGCCGATTGTCTACAGGGATATAATCGAGAACCTCGGGCGAAGCGGGGCCGCCGCGCAGGACAGGGGCTGGGCCCACGTCATAATCGAAAAGCCCTATGGACGCGACCTCGCCAGCGCCAGAGAGCTCGACGCCGCGGCGCACGCCTTCCTCGGTGAGGAACAGATATTCAGGATAGACCACTACCTCGGCAAGGAGACGGTCCAGAACATCCTCATGCTCAGGTTCGCCAACTCCATCTTCGAGCCCCTCTGGAACCGGCGCTTCGTGGACCACGTCCAGATTACCGTGGCCGAGACCCTCGGGGTGGAGAAGAGGGCGGGCTATTACGACCACGCCGGGGTCCTCCGGGACATGTTCCAGAACCACATGCTCCAGGTCCTCTCGCTCGTGGCCATGGAGCCCCCCAGCGTCCTGGACGGGGAACTCGTGCGCGACGAGCGGGTAAAGGTCTTCAGGGCGCTCCGTCCACTGTGCCCGGATTCCATCGCGGAGTCGGTCGTGGCGGGCCAGTACGGCCCGGGCCGTATCGGCTCGCGCTCAGTGCCGGGATACAGGGCCGAAGAGGGGGTGGACCCGGGGTCGGCGACCCTCACCTATGCGGCGATGAAGGTCCATGTGGACAACTGGAGGTGGCAGGGCGTGCCCTTCTACCTCCGCTCGGGCAAACGCCTGAAGAACCGCTTTACCGAGGTGGCCATACAGTTCAAGCAGGTGCCCCATCTCCTGTTCGAGGAGGAGGTCACCGAGGAGGTCGGCCCCAACGCGCTGGTCCTCCGCATACAGCCCGACGAGAGGGTGCGGCTCAAGTTCCACACCAAGAACCCCGGGTCGAGGACGTGCCTGAGGGACGTCGTGATGGATTTTCCCTACCTCGAGGGCTACACCGGCGTTACCTTCTCCGCCTACGAGAGGGTGCTCCTGGACTGCATGGCCGGGGAGAAGACGCTCTTTGTGCGGAGCGACGGCATAGATCTGTCCTGGGCCTTCCTCGCCCCGCTCCTCGAGCTCCTGGAGGGCGGCGCGGCCGGGGCGCCGGAGCTCAAGACGTACGAGGCCGGGAGCTGGGGCCCGAAGGAGGCCGACGAACTCATCTTGAAAGACGGGAGAAGGTGGAGCGACTATGACTGAGCCGGGTGGAGGACTGATACTGGCCGGGGACATAGGGGGCACGAAGACCTACATCGGGCTCTTCCGCAGGAGGGGGGCGGAGCTCGATACCCTGAGGCAGGCGAAGGTGTCGAACGCGGACTACGGAGGGGTCGGGGAGATAATATCGGCCTTCCTCAAGGAGGGGGAGTCGGCCCGGGTGGAGGGGGCCTGCTTCGGGATAGCCTGTCCCGTGGTGGGCGGGCGCTGCACGCTGACGAACCTCAACTGGGTGGTGGACGGCGAGGCCATAAAACGCGGTTTTGCTTTCAGGAGGTTCGGCCTCATAAACGACCTCGCCGCCATGGCCTGGGGCGTGGACCTCATCCCCGAAGAGAGCCTCCACACCCTCTCCGGGGGCGTGGAGGCCACGGGCAATCGCGCGCTCCTGGCCGCGGGCACCGGTCTGGGCCAGGCCCACCTCTTCTGGGACGGCGCGAGGCACCTGCCCGCCGCTTCCGAGGGGGGGCACGGGGACTTCGCCCCGAGGGACGACCTCGAAATCGAGCTCCTGAGGTTCTTGATGAAAAAATTCGGGCACGTGAGCTACGAGAGGATCCTCTCCGGACCGGGGCTCGAGAACGTCTATGAGTTCGTGAGGTCGAGGTCGGGTCACGCCGTGCCCGAGCGCCTCGAGGCGGGGTTCGCATCCAGAGGGGCGGCCTCGGTCATCGCCGAGGAGGCGATAGAAGGCACGGACGAGGACTGCCGCGCCGCCCTCGACATCTTCATCTCCGTATACGGGGCCGAGGCCGGGAACATGGCCCTCAGGGGGCTCGCCATGGGCGGGCTCTACGTCGGCGGGGGCATCGCCCCGAGGATAATAAAGGCGCTGGATGGGGAGGAAGGGGAGGGGGGGCGGTTCATCTCGTCCTTCCTCGACAAGGGCAGGTTCAGGGAGTTTCTCCGGAAGGTCCCGGTGCGCGTCATAATGAAGGACAACGCGGCGCTTCTCGGGGCCGCCTCCGCAGCCGTCCACCTCTGCAGCGGGGGCTCCATGGTGGCCGAGAGGGTCATCGGCGGGGGAGGGGCCGGGGACTGAGCGGGCCCCGGGGCGAGGTAGAAGGGGGAGGGACGTGACCGGAGCCGGTCTCAGGGTTTACGACACGGCAGAGGAGCTCGCGGCTGCGGCCGCCGGGCTCTTCGCGGACCTTGCCGCCGCCGAGGTAGAGGCCAAGGGGGTCTTCACCGCGGCCCTCTCCGGCGGCTCCACGCCGGGGATGACCTACGACGCACTCGCCGGGCCGGACCGGGCGGGGCGCGTCCCATGGCAAGGCGTGCATCTGTTCTGGGGCGACGAGAGGTGCGTGGGGCCGGACGATCCCGAGAGCAACTTCGCCATGGCCCGCGAGCGCCTCATCTCAAGGGTCGATATCCCCGGGGAGAACATCCACCGCATGAGGGGTGAAGACCACCCGGCCGCCTCCGCCCGGAGGTACGAAGAGGAGCTTACCGGTTTTTTTACCTCTCTGGGCCCGCCCGGTTCGGCCCCCGGCACGGGCGTCCCGGCCCTTGACCTCGTCTTCCTCGGGCTCGGCGCGGATTGTCATACGCTGAGCCTCTTTCCCGGCACGGCCGCCCTCGAGGAGACCGAAAGGCTCGTGGTGGAGAACTATATCCCGCGGCTCGGCTCCTGGAGGCTCACCATGACCCCGAGGCTCGTCGGCGCGGCCGGGTCGGCGGTCTTTCTCGTCTCCGGCGGTGGCAAGGCCGAGGCGCTCGTGCGTGCGCTCGGCGGCGGGGAGGGCGACTGCCCGGCGCGTCTTATAAGGTCCTCGCGCCTTGACCCGGACAATGACTGGCCGCTGTGGCTGGTGGACAGGGCGGCGGCGCGCCTTCTTTAGCTGCCCGTCGGAGAGGGCAAAAAAAAGAGGGCGGCCGAACCGGCCGCCCTCTTTTTTTTGCTCTTTTTTGTTCCGCGCCCAGGACGCTCCATTCGGCCCCCCGGCCCCCCGGCCCCCCTGCCACCCTGCCCCACTGTCCCCCATTACCCTTCCGCCCCCCTGGCCCCCCCTGCCCCCCCCTGCCCCCTTGCCGCCTACTCGGGTGCGGCGACGTTGGTGTGGCAGTTCTGGCACATGAAGAGAGGGAAGGCCTTGGGGCTATTGTGGCAGTTGGGAGAGCCGCAGAACGCGCCGTCCATGTTTCCCTTCATTGTTATGCCGCTCGCCCCGCGCTTCTCCTTGAATATCCGTGGGTGGCAGTCATCGCACTTATAGAGCTTCTCGTGCTTTGCGTGGGGGTAGTTTACCGGCCCCACACCGGCCTCTTTCATGGACTTGACCTTGGAGTCGAGGCTCAACACCTCGGAGACTCCGAAGGCCGCCGCCGGGACGGCCAGGACGAGCGCGAGGGTTATGATGGAGCGCTTGAGCATAGGTTCGTGCTACTTCTTTGCGCTCTTTGGCACGGTGTGGCACCTGTTGCAGTCGGTGAGCGGGAACGCCACCTTTCCGTGGCACCTGCCGCACCATTTGCCCTGGACAATGCCCACCATCGTCATGTTGTTCTGGCCCTTGGCCGGAACGAATATCTTCGGATGGCAGACCTCGCATTTGAGCCAGAAGGTGTGCATCTCGTGCGGGTAGAGCACGTCGTTGACGTAGTCGCCCTTGGCGGTTATGACCACGTCCATCTTGAGCGGAGGCATCTCGTCCGCTCCCGGGTCGAGAGAGTGCTTGGGCTTTATGAGGTTCGCCCTTACGAGCTTGGCCCAGTCCACGAGGCCGTACCTGTCCTTGGGCAGACCCGCGGCCGAGAGCGCCTGGGGGTGCCATCCCCTTCCGGCCCTGTAGGCTATGCTCGGGGGGTTAGAGGGGTCGCCGACACCGGCCGGCTTGCCCGAGGTGTCGAGGTAGATGACGCTTTTCGGGTCGTTGGGGTCTATCTTGGGAGCGACCCTCTTTCTCTTTTTGGCCTTGGCGGCGGCCACCATTATCGGCTTGTCCTTGGCATTGGCGTCAAAGGTGCCCGTAAAGGCAAAGGCCACGCCTGTGACAAGCGATGTAAGGAGGGCGCCCTTCAAGATTCTTTTTATTGAAGATGCTTTCATCTTACTCCTCCTTTACCGTTTGCCGCCGGTGTAAGAATGACACCTGTCGCAGTACAGCGGCTCCCAGGCTATGAGTCCGTTGTGGCACTTGCCGCAGAACTCGCCCTCCATGATCTTAGTCATGTTGATGTCGTTGGCGCCCTTTTTAATGATGAATATGTCCTCGTGGCATACCTTGCACTTGAACCTGATGCGGTGGAACCAGTGGGGAAAGACCACGGGCTTGACCGAGGCCTTCTTCATGCTCTCTGACTTGTTTTTAAGGACGATGTCCCCGTACTCCGCCTGCCCCGGAACGGCGATGAGCAGGCCGGCGGCCAAACAAGTCAGGAGGAGAACCCAGAAGCCAACTCTCTTCATCGATTGCCTCCTTACCGTGTTATATTTGTTCTAATTTTGAGGGTGCGATGGAGCAATTATATCTTGAGATACATGTGCGGTGTCAAGATAAAAATTAAGGGGTTTTAATATTTTCCCCTTTGCTCTCTAATAAATTGAAAAGGGGGCGGGGTTATGATACAAAAAACGGATTATTTCAGCCATTTCGGCGGGCCTGCGGGGCACCCCGGAGGGGCCGGGGGGGCGCGGGGGGGCGTGGGGCTGAAAATACGTTTACGGAGGGTCTGTCTTGTTCGAGAGTATGGGAGATTGGAGAAGGGACCTCTACTGCGGCGAGGTCTCGACCGACAATACCGGGACCACCCTTACGGTCATGGGTTGGGTGCAGAGGAGACGCGACCACGGGGGCCTCATATTCGTGGACCTGAGGGACAGGACCGGTGTCGTCCAGGTGGTCTTCAACCCCGAGGAGAGCCGCGAGATACACGACCGCGCCCACAGCCTCAGAA
>JBHHVK010000144.1:0-5593 GCA_046754205.1 Thermodesulfobacteriota bacterium | reverse complement strand
ACTGCCTGGTGCCGATGAAGTCCCCTGGGCCCCTTATCTTGAGGTCCTCCTCGGCTATCCTGAAGCCGTCCTGAGTCGTCTCCATCACCCTGAGCCTCCTGTAGGTGTCCTCCGACCTCGTCCACTGTGCGAGGAGTAAGCACGTGGCGGGCCTGCTGCCCCTGCCGACCCTCCCCCGGAGCTGGTGGAGCTGGGCGAGGCCGAACCTCTCGGCGTGCTCGACGAGCATGACCGTGGCGCCCGGCACGTCCACCCCGACCTCTATCACCGTCGTTGCCACGAGGATGTCCACCTCCCCGTCCTTGAAGGAGCGCATGACGGCCTCCTTGTCCGCGGACTTCATCCTGCCGTGAAGGAGCCCCACGCGAAACTCGGTGAAGACCCGGCTGGCGAGGTGCTCCTTCATGTTGGTGGCGTCCTTGAGGCTCAGCTCCTCGGACTCCTCCACGAGCGGATAGACTATGTAGGCCTGCCCCCCGGCGCGGACCTCCCTGCTTATGACGTCATAGGCGCGGGCCCGGTCCTTCTCACGGACGATCCTCGTGGCAACGGGGTGTCTGCCCGGGGGCAGCTCGTCTATGATGGAGACGTCGAGGTCCCCGAAGACGGTCATGGACAGGGTCCTCGGTATGGGGGTCGCGGTCATTATGAGGACGTCCGGTGAGACGGACCCGTCGGAGGCCACCTTCGTCCTGAGAGTAGCCCTCTGCGCCACGCCGAAGCGGTGCTGCTCGTCTATCACGACGAGCCCGAGCTTTTTGAACTCCACGTCCTTCTGTATGAGGGCGTGGGTGCCGACGATGAGGTCGGCCTCCCCACGGGCCGCCAGCTTCAGGGCCGAGCGCCTCTCGGCGGCCGTGAGCCTTCCGGTAAGGAGCACGGGCCTTATGCCGAGGGCCTCGGCGTAGCTGTGAACGCCGAGGTAATGCTGCTCGGCGAGTATCTCTGTCGGGGCCATTATCGCCGCCTGGTAGCCGGCCTCCACGGCCCTGAGGGCCGCGATGAAGCTCACGATGGTCTTGCCCGAGCCGACGTCCCCCTGTATGAGCCTGTTCATCGGGTGGGGGCTCGCCATGTCGGCCCTTATCTCCTCCAGGACCCTCTCCTGGGCGCCGGTGAGCATGAAGGGCACAAGCCCCAGGAGCCTCTCCTCAAGCCCGGCGGCCCCGCGCCCTGGCGGGGCCAGGGATATGCCCCGCTCGCTCCTGGCCCTCCGCCTCTTCATGGCCAGCCCCGTTTCGAGGAGGAAGAGCTCGTCGAAGACAAGGCTCTTTCTGGCGGTATCCACGGCCCCGGGCCCGTCGGCAAGTCCGTCGAGGCAGTGGACCGCCCTTACGGCGTCGGCAGGGGCCATGAGCCCCCGCCTTGCCGTAACGCCGGCCGGAAGGCCCCCGACGAAGGCCCCGGCGTACTCGGAGACGACCCCGCCGATGATCTTCCGGAGGGTCCTGGCGTGGATGTTCTCTACCTGAGAGTAGACCGGGACCAGCCCCCTGGATGGGACCCCGTCACCCGGGGACGGCCCGGCGGGCTCCCCTGCGTCGAGGACCTCGATATCGGGGTGGACCATCTCCTTTGACGCGCCGAAGGCCGAGACGGGGCCGTAAGCGACGAGGCGCTGGCCCTGATGGTAACGCTTCATGTAGGCGGCCCTGTAGTTGAACCACTTGAGCCTCATTATCCCGGTGCCGTCGCCCACGGCTATCTCAAAGACCTTGCGCCTGCCGTACCGCGCCTCTCCGAGGGCGAGCACCTCGCAGAGGACGGAAGCGGGAGAGCCGGGCTCGAGCTCCCTTATCCGCGCCAACAGGGTCCTGTCCTCGTACCTGATGGGCAGGAAATAGAGGACGTCCTCAACGGTCGAAAGCCCCTTCTTCCTGAGCCTCGCACCGAGCTTCGGGCCTATGCCCCTGACGCATTCGATGGGGGTGGAGAGCCTGGCCAGAGAGTTTCTTATCTCAACGAGGGAGGGCGGCGGCGTCTGGCCTACAAGGTCCGGCCGCACCGGCCGCCCAGGGGGCAGGCGGCCATCTTCGAGAGAGCCCGCAAGCTCGATGCCCCTTGAGACGGCCCATTTGCGGTCCTCCGCGCCGGCCTCGTCAAAGCCCTTGAAGAGCTCGCGCAGCTCTTTGATTATCCGGGAATTCTCTGGAGAGGTGTCCATGAGGAGGAGCCGTCCGCAGAGGTCGTCCACGAGGGTAGAGACCCCCCTGAGGGTCCCTATGCGGGCGAAGCCGTCCTTTGAAGCGTAATCGAGAGGCTTCCGTATGGATGCGACTATATCCTCGAAACTCTGTCCGCCCATGGCTGGTTTGGAGAACCCTCCGCGCCGGGAAGGCCGGCCCTACTTTGCGGCGCTCCTGGTGTGCCCCATGTGGTATTCCTGAATGGTCTTGACATCGAGCCCGTCTTCGAGGACCGTCCTTATGCCCTGGGCCGTGGCCTTTGCACCGGCCACGGTGGTGGAGTAAGGGATGCCCCGCTCGAGCGACGTCCTCCTTATGGAGTAGGAGTCGGCCGCGCTCCTGGCCCCGAAGGAGGTGTTTATGACCATATCCACGGCGTCGCTCTTGATGCGGTCGACGATGTGTGGCCTCCCATCGTTGACCTTGTGGACGAACTCGGCCTCCACCCCGTTGGCCCGAAGGAAGTCGCAGGTCCCCGATGTGGCGATGATGTCGAATCCGAACGCCTTGAGCTCTCTCGCCACGGGGAGGATAGGCCCCTTGTCCCCGTCCTTGACGCTTATGAAGACGCTGCCCGAAAGGGGTAGCCTGCCGCCGGCGGCCATCTGGGCCTTGGCGAAGGCCCCTCCGAAGTCAGGGGCTATGCCCATGACCTCGCCCGTGGACTTCATCTCGGGCCCGAGGAGTATGTCCACGCCCGGGAATTTTATGAAGGGGAAGACGGCCTCCTTGACCGAGGTGTACTCGGGGACTATCTCTTCGGTGAGGCCGAGCTCCTCGAGCGTGCGGCCCACCATTATCTTCGTGGCGAGCTTGGCCAGCGGCCTTCCTATGGCCTTGGAGACGAAGGGTATGGTGCGCGACGCCCTCGGGTTGACCTCGAGCACGTATATCTCGCCGTCCTTTACGGCGTACTGGACGTTCATGAGGCCGATGACGTCGAGCTCCCGGGCCATGAGCACGGTCTGCCTCTTTATATCGGAAAGCAGCTCCGGGTCGAGCGAGTAGGGCGGAAGGGAGCAGGCCGAGTCGCCGGAATGGACCCCGGCTTCCTCTATGTGCTCCATTATGCCCCCTATGACGACGGTCCGGCCGTCGCTTATGCAGTCCACGTCGACCTCGACCGCCCCCTGGAGGAAGCTGTCTATGAGCACGGGGTGCTCCGGCGAGGCCTCGACGGCCCTCGTCATGTATCCGACCAGGCTCGGCTCGTCATAGACCGTCTCCATGGCGCGGCCCCCGAGGACGTAGCTCGGGCGGACCATCACCGGATAGCCCACCGAGCCGGCTATCTTTACGGCCTCTTCCACGGAGCGGGCGGTGCCGCTCTCGGGCTTTTTTATCGAGAGCTTTTCGAGCAGCCGGTCGAAACGCTCCCGGTCCTCGGCCCTGTCTATGGAGTCCGAGCTTGTGCCGAGTATCCTGACCCCGGCCTTTTCAAGGGCGACGGCGAGCTTCAGGGGGGTCTGTCCGCCGAGCTGGACTATCACGCCGAAGGGGCGCTCCTTGTCGACGATGCTCATCACGTCCTCGAAGGTGAGCGGCTCGAAGTACAGGCGGTCCGAGATGTCGTAGTCCGTGGAGACCGTCTCGGGGTTGCAGTTGACCATTATGGACTCGAGCCCCTCCTCGCTTATCGCCATGGAGGCGTGCACGCAGCAGTAGTCGAACTCGATGCCCTGTCCTATGCGGTTCGGTCCGCTGCCGAGGATCATGACCTTCTTGCGGTCCGTGGGGGCCGCCTCGCAGGCGGCGAGCTTCCGCGTTCGGTCGGAGATGTTGTAGAAGGGCCGCTCGTACGTGGAGTAGAGGTAGGGCGTGTGTGCCTCGAACTCGGCGGCGCAGGTGTCCACGGTCTTGTAGACGGGCTCCACGCCCTGCTCCCTCGCCGCGAGGCGCACACTCTCCGGAGTCGCGCCCGCAAGGCCGGCTATCATCACGTCGGAGAAGCCGCACTCCTTGGCCCTTCTCAGGAGGTCCTCGGTAAGCCCCCCGACGCCCCCGGCCGCTATCTCCCTTTCGAGGGCGACCAGCTCGTCGAGGGCGACCAGAAACCAGGGGTCGACGCCCGTAAGGCCGTGTATCTCGTCGATGGCCAGACCCGCCCTCAGGGCCTCGGCGATGTACCAGGGGCGCTCGGGCACGGGGGTCTTGAGGTTGGCCTTTATGTCGTCGAGCTCGTCGGGGGTGGGGGTGAAGGCCGACCCGTCGCGGGTCTTTCTCACCACCTTCTCGAACCCGAATGAGCCGGTCTCGAGGGACCGGAGGGCCTTGTTCATCGACTCCTTGAAGGTCCTCCCTATGGCCATCGCCTCGCCGACGGACTTCATCTGGGTCGTGAGCCCCCTGTCGGTCTTCGGGAACTTCTCGAAGGTGAAGCGTGGGACCTTTGTGACGACGTAGTCTATGGTCGGCTCGAAAGAGGCCGGGGTCTTCTTCGTTATGTCGTTCGGTATCTCGTCGAGGGTGTAGCCCACGGCGAGCCTGGCCGCCATCTTGGCTATGGGGAAGCCCGTGGCCTTGCTCGCCAGCGCCGAGGACCTCGACACCCTCGGGTTCATCTCTATTACGTATATCCTGCCGTTTACCGGGCTTACGGCGAACTGGATGTTCGAGCCGCCGGTATCCACCCCTATCTCGCGGATTACCCTTATCGACGCGTCACGGAGGAGCTGGTACTCCTTGTCCGTAAGGGTCTGGGCCGGGGCCACGGTGATGGAGTCCCCGGTGTGCACCCCCATGGGGTCGAAGTTCTCTATGGAGCAGATGATGACGACGTTGTCATGGGTGTCGCGCATCACCTCTAACTCGAACTCCTTCCAGCCTATCACCGACTCCTCGACGAGGACCTCGTCGGTGGGGCTGCACTCGATCCCGAAACGGACCATTGCCTCGTACTCCTCCCTGTTGTAGGCTATGCCCCCGCCCATGCCGCCGAGGGTGAAGGAGGGCCGGATGATTACGGGGAAGTCCATCCTCTCTATTATCTCCATGGCCTGGGCGTGGCTCCTGGCGTGCCCGCTTCTGGGGACCTCGAGGCCTATCTTCTCCATGGCGAGCTTGAAGAGCTCGCGCTCCTCGGCCTTCTTTATGGCCGGGAGCCTTGCGCCTATCATCTCAACGCCGAAGCGGTCGAGCACGCCCGTTTCGGCGAGCCTGACCGAGACGTTGAGCGCCGTCTGCCCGCCCATGGTCGGCAGGAGGGCGTCGGGCCTTTCGCGCTCGATTATCTTTTCTACCGTCTCCGGGGTTATGGGCTCGATGTAGGTCCTGTCGGCGAGGACCGGATCGGTCATTATGGTGGCCGGGTTGGAGTTGACGAGCACCACCTCGTAGCCGTCCTCCTTCAGGGCCTTGCAGGCCTGGGTCCCCGAGTAGTCGAACTCGCAGGCCTGGCCGATGACTAT
>JBHHVK010000143.1:0-5609 GCA_046754205.1 Thermodesulfobacteriota bacterium | reverse complement strand
TGCGACCCCGCCTTGTAGCCCCTTTGAATTTATGGGATAATTTGTATTGACCCACCCGCCGCCGGCGCGAGCCAGAATGCGCGCCTTTGCCGGGGGGGCGGCACTTTTGCTAAAGGGGGAGGGAAACCATCAGCTGGGCTCTCAAAAAACGGATCAGGAAGGCGCTCGCCGCGGAGACCGGGACGGTCTACAAGGACCACGGCGGCAGGCTCAGGGTCTGTGTCGTCTACCCGAACCTCTACTCCCTCGGCATGGCCAACCTCGGGTTCCAGTCGGTCTATAAGATCTTCAACGACCTCGACGGGTGCGTGGCCGAGAGGGCCTTTCTGCCCGGCGCCGAAGAGGCCGCGGAATACGAAAAATCCTCCACGCCGCTGTTGTCATACGAGTCGCAGACCCCTGTGGCCGCCTTCGACGTCGTCGCCTTCTCCATCCCCTTTGAAAACGACTACGCGGGCGTGCCCCGGGTCCTCGAGCTTGCCGGCCTCACGGCGATGGCCGCGGCGAGGCCCGGGGACGCGCCGCTTGTAATAGCCGGGGGCGTGGCGGTGTCGCTCAACCCCGAGCCGCTCGCGGAGCTCGTCGACGCCTTCCTCATAGGAGAGGCCGAGGGGGCCGTGGCCCCACTCGTCGAGCGCATCCGTGGCTGCGCCGGGGCCGGCAGGGACGAGCTCCTCGGCGCCCTCGACGGCCTCGGGTTTGTCTACGTCCCTTCCTTCTACGAGTTCGGCTATGACGGGGCCGCGGTCTCGGAGATAACCCCGCACCGCGGCGCAAAGGAGAGGGTCCGGGCGGCGCGGAGCTACAACCTCGACCGCTTCGCCCTGCCCGAGAGCGTCATAACCACCCCGGACACCGAGTTCCGCGACACCTTCCTCGTGGAGATAGAGCGGGGCTGCGGCCGGGGTTGCAGGTTCTGCGCCGCCGGTTTCCTCTATATGCCGCCGAGGTGGAGGGAGGCCGGTAGGGTCAGGGAGTCGGTGACAAGGGGCGCCGCGCGGAGCGGAAAGGTCGGGCTCGTCGGCGCGGCCGTATCCGAGTACCCGGAGATAAAGGGCATAGTCGAGCACGCCGTGGAACTCGGCGCCGAGGTCACGCTCTCGTCCCTTCGGCTCGACGCGCTCACCCCCGAGCTCCTCGCCCTCCTCCGTCGCGCGGGCTACAGGACGGTCACCATCGCCCCGGAGGCGGGCACGGAGCGCCTCAGGGGGGTCGTAAACAAGGGCTTTTCCGACGGGGAGATACTGGAGGCGGCGCGGGCGGTCACCGAGGCGGGGTTCCGGAAGGTAAAGCTCTATTTTCTCATAGGGCTCCCCACCGAGACCGATACCGACGCCGAGGCCATCGGGGCGCTCGCCCTCGGGGTCCGCGAGGCGGCCGGGGGCGGGGAGGTCGCGCTCAGCATAAACCCCTTCGTCCCGAAGCCATTCACCCCCTTTCAGTGGCACGGATTTGAGCGGACCGAAGTGATAGAGCGGAGGTTTTCGATAATAAAGAAGACCCTCGCCGGGCGGAAGGGTTTTTCCGTAAGCCCGGTCTCGGTGCGCGGCGCCTACGCGCAGGCGTACATCGCCAGGGCAGACAGGAGGGCCGGGGCCGTTATAATGGACGCATCGAAGAGGGGGTTCGCAAAGGCCCTCGCCTCGGCCCGCGCCCTTGTGGAGCCGTCAGTGCACAGGGTGATACCCGCCGGCGAGGCGCTGGCCTGGGACCTGATAGACCACGGCCTGAAGAAAGATTACCTGTGGCGCGAGTACCGGCGGGGCCTTGCCGGACGTACCACCCCGCCCTGCGACGTGGGCAGGTGCACGCGGTGCGGGGTCTGCGGGCCTGAGTTTTTCAAGAGCTGATATGGAAAAGGAAAGGATGGACATAAAGGCCTACCTCCCCCTTGTGCGCAAGCCCTCGCGCTACATAGGCGGAGAGGTAGGCTCCGTGGTGAAGGACCTCTCCGGGGTCTCGCTCACCTTCGGCCTCGGCTTCCCCGACGTCTACGAGGTCGGCATGAGCCACCTCGGCATCCAGATACTCTACCAGATACTCAACGCCCGGGAGGATATCGCCTGCGAGCGGGTCTTCGCCCCCTGGACGGACATGGAGAGGCTCCTCCGGGACAGGGGCGCGCTACTTGCAACGCTCGAAAACGGGATACCGCTCGCCGACCTCGACGTCATGGGCATAAGCCTCCAGTACGAGCTCTCCTTCACCAACGTCCTGGCGATGCTCGACCTCGGCGGCATACGACTCAGGGCGGCGGACAGGAAGGCCGGCGACCCGTTTGTCATCGGGGGCGGCCCTTCGACCTTCAACCCCGAGCCCGTGGCCCCCTTCTTCGACGCCTTCCTCCTCGGGGACGGCGAGGAGGCCGTGGTCGAGATAGCCGAAGCGCTCCTGGCGGCCAAAAAAAGCGGCGAGGGCAGGCGGGAAGCGCTCGAAAGGCTATCGGCGATAGAGGGGGTATACGTGCCCTCCTTTTTCGAGCCCGTCTCTGGCGTCGATGGCCGGATAGAGGAGATAAGGCCGCTTGTGCCCGGCTACGAGAGGGTGACCAGGAGGATGGTCCTCGACATAAACGAGGTCCCCCTGCCGGTCAATCCCGTCTTGCCCTTCACAGAGACGGTCCACGACCGCCTGAGCGTGGAGATAGCCCGCGGATGCACGCGGGGGTGCAGGTTCTGCCAGGCCGGGATGGTATACAGGCCGGCCAGGGAACGCTCCCCGGCGCTCGTGGCGAGGATAATAGAGGAGGGCCTTGCCGCCACCGGCTATGACGAGGTCTCGCTCCTTTCGCTTTCCACGGGAGACTACACCATGATAGAGAAGCTGCTCTGCGGGCTCATGGGGAGGTTTTCCGAGGAGCGCGTGGCCGTAAGCCTGCCGTCGCTCCGGGTGGGCACCCTCTCGGCCGGCCTCGCCTCCGAGATAAGGAAGGTGAGAAAGACCGGCTTCACGCTCGCCCCGGAGGCCGGCAGCGCCAGGCTCCGCTGCCTCGTAAACAAGGGCATAACCGAAGAGGACCTCATGGAGGCCGCGCGCGACATATTCTCGCTCGGCTGGAGGTCCGTCAAGCTCTACTTCATGATAGGCCTTCCGACGGAGACCGACGAGGACGTCATCGCCATAACCACGCTCGCCGAGCGCGTCAGGAGGATAGGGAAGACGGTCACCGGGAGGTCCCCGCAGGTAAACGTCAGTGTCTCGACCTTCATCCCCAAGCCCCACACCCCCTTTCAGTGGGCCCAGCAGATAACCGTGGACGAGGCGCGCGCCAGGCAGGCCCTCCTGAGAAAGCGGCTCAAGGGGCAGGGCATAGGGTTCAAGTGGCACGACGCGGGGATGAGCTTTCTCGAGGGGGTATTCTCCCGCGGCGACAGAAGGCTCGCCCTCGTCCTTGAGCGGGCCTTCGCCCTCGGCTGCAGGTTCGACGGCTGGGGCGACGAGTTCAAACTGGACCTGTGGCGAAGGGCCTTCGCCCTCTCCGGGGTGGACCCGGAGCCCTACGCCTACGGCGCGAGAGAGCCTGGAGAGGCGCTCCCCTGGGACCACCTCGCCAGCGGAGTGACAAAAGAGTTTCTCCTCCGGGAGTACGAGAACTCCATCCGGCTCGCCGAGACCCCGGACTGCAAGACCGCCCGCTGCTCCGACTGCGGGGTATGCGACCACAGGGTCGTAAGGAACAGGACCGTGGGGCCGGGCCAGGGGCCGGACCTCGCCCCCCGGACGTCCGGCGGCGCCTCCGGGGCCCCGGACCGGACCCTGAGGCTCGGCTTTTCCAAGACGGGGCCGATGAGGTTTCTGAGCCACCTCGAGCTCTCCAGGGCCGTAACCAGGGCCGTCAAGAGGGCGGGGCTCAGGGTCAGGTACTCAGGGGGCTTCCACCCCATGCCTCGGATAAGGTTCTCCCCGCCCCTGCCAGTGGGCATGGAGAGCGTGGACGAGCATATGGAGATAACGCTCGTGGGCGAAGGCGCGGTCCCGGACGCCGGGGAGGCGACGGCGCGTCTGAACGCCGTCCTGCCCGAGGGAATTAAATTTACCCCCGAGGGCAGGACGCCCTTGAAAGTCGGCGGTCCATCTGTTATGATGGATAAAGTCCACTACCTCTGCTTTGTTAAGGACGGCCCTCCGGGCCTGGATATAGATTCAAAAGGTTTTGAAGCCGTTATCGAGGATTTCCACAAGAGGAGCTCCGCAATAGCGCGCATCAAAAAGAAGGACAAGGTCATCGAAGTAGACCTGAAGGATGCCGTAACCGGGCTATCACGCGCCGGGGATTCCATCAGGCTCTGCCTCGTAAACGCGGGCGCCGTAAGCGTAAGGCCCGTGGACGTCCTGGCATACCTCTTCAACCTTACCAGAGAAGATGCGTCCCTCATCCCGGTCCTGAAGACCGGGCCGTCCGAGTAAGCACCCGAAGAAAATTTAACGGGCAGACGTCCCTTTTCCGCCGCCCTGCCGGACGCCCCGCCATGGCGAGGCGGCGTCCCTTTGGCGCGCCCCCTGGAGCCTGCCGCGTCTTCCACGCGAGCGGGGCGGGAACCGCCCCACGTCTCCGCACACGAATGCGCGAGGCCGAGGGGAAGAAAGAAGGTTTTTGATGAAAGACCGCGGTAACGAGATTCTCGTAAGCTCAAACCCCTTTGAAAACAGGGTGGCCCTCGTCGAGGGGGGCCGCCTCGTGGAGTTCTACGTCGAGAGGCCGTCGGACAGGGGCCTGACAGGCAACATCTACAAGGGCAAGGTCGTAAGGGTCCTGCCCGGGATGCAGTCGGCCTTCATAGACTGCGGGCTCGCGCGGACCGCCTTTCTCCACGTAAGCGACATAAAGGCCTCCCTCAATGACACGGAGGTGGAGCTCGATGAAGAGGAGGGGGCCGCCCGGAGCGGCAAGGGGGCCGGGGGGGCCGGGGGGGGCGGAGGCGGCGGGGGAAGCTCCGGGTCTCAGCCGCCGAAGATTCAGGAGCTTCTCCGCGAGGGCCAGGAGATAGCGGTCCAGGTCTCCAAGGAGCCCATAGGCACCAAGGGCGCCCGCGTTACGTCCTATATGTCGCTGCCCGGAAGGTACCTGGTGCTCATGCCCACCTACGACAAGGTCGCCATATCGCGGCGGATAGAGAGCGATAAGGAGAGAAGACGGCTCCGGTCCATAGTCTCGAAGCTCAGGCCCAAGGGCTACGGCTTCATCATAAGGACCGTCTGCGACGGGATGAAGGCCGAGGACATCGAGGCCGACATGGAGTACCTCATAAAGCTCTGGCAGTCCATCGAGAGGAAGAAGGGCGAAGCCAGGGCCCCGGCCATGCTCTACGAGGAGCCCTACCTTACGCTCCGCACGGTAAGGGACCTTTTCAGCTCCGACATCGCCAGGCTCGTCCTGGACACAAGGGAAGAGTACGAGCGGGTGATCGCCTTTATCGGCGAGTTCATGCCGCACCTCCGGGAGCGCGTGGAGCTCTACGACGGCACGGAGGATGTCTTCGACGCCCACGGCATAGAGATAGAGCTCGCCGACGCCCTCGAGCGCAAGGTCTGGCTCCACTCGGGAGGGCACATTGTCATGGACCAGATGGAGGCGCTTACCGCCATAGACGTCAACACCGGAAGGTACG
>JBHHVK010000142.1:0-5632 GCA_046754205.1 Thermodesulfobacteriota bacterium | reverse complement strand
CGTTCCTCGACAGCCTCACCCCCTCCTCCGCCTTCTCGGAGCTGCGGCGCATGGAATCGACCGCCGTGGCGGCCTCGGCCTGGACCTGGTTTATGAGCACGGAGATGTCCTTCGTGGAGGCCGTCGTCTTGGTGGCGAGGTCCTTTATCTGGCGGCCCACCACCCCGAAACCCTTGCCTTCGTCGCCCGCCTGGGCGGCGAGGATGGTGGCGTTCAGCGCCAGCAGGTGGGTGGTGTCGGCTATGTCGTTTATTACCGTCAGTATCTTGCCTATCTCCTTGCTCCTCTCGCCGAGCCTGTTGACCACCTCGCCGGCCGAATGGACCTCTTCGCTCAGCTCCTCCATGCCCTCCCTCGTGTTCACCACCGAGGCGAGCCCGAGGTCCTCGGCCTCCTTCCTCACCTCCTCGGAGAGCTCGGCCTGGGTCCTGGCGTACCCCTCGATGTCCTTCACCTTCGAGCCTATCCCGAGTATGGCGGACACCACGTCCTCCGTCTTCTTGAATAGCTCGTCCACGTGCGCCGCGACCTGATTTATGGAATGCGCTATTTCGTTTATGGACGAGGCGGTGGAAGAGCCAGAAGAGTAAAGCTTCTCGATGCTCGCCCTCACCTCGTCCACCGAGCCGGCCATGGTCCGGGCCGACCCGGCCACCCTGCCGGAGGAGGCGCTCAGGGCTTCGGCGTCCTCGGCGACCCTCTTTATGGAGACGTCCATCTCCTGGATGGATGCCGAGGTCTCCTCCACGGCGCGCATCTGGCGGCCCACGGCGGCGGTAATCTCCTCGGAGCTCGCCTCTATCTCCTTGGAGGCGGAAGAGACCCGGCCGGATACGCCGAATATGTCCCTGACCATGTACTGGAGGCCCTCGACGAACTTGTTGAAGGACTTGCCGAGGCCCCCGATTTCATCTTCGCTGGTCACCTCCAGCCTCTTCGTAAGGTCCCCCTTGCCCTCGGCTATGGACTTGAGCATGCCGACGGTCCTGTCCACGGGCCTGGTGATGACCCCCCTCACCAGGAGCCCCAGCAGGAGCGCCACCGACAACACGGTAAGGAGCCCGTAGACTATCCACCTGTTGCGGCTGCCCGCCAGCTCGCCGTAGACCTCGTCGAGGGAGGTCGTGATCATCAGGATGCCGCGGGCGGCCTCCTCCCTGGCATGGCACGAGTTGCACTTGGGACGCGAGACTATGGGGACCATATAGGTAAAGAGGCTCTTCTCCCCCTGCCGTTCAATGTAGGAGAACGCCTCCTTTCTCCCCTTGTTGAACATCTGCAGGGCCTTCTTGAACTCCGGGTGCTGGATGCCCCGGGCGACGTTATTGAGCCTGTTGGGATGGTCGGCGAGCCACTCGTCCTTTATCTCGCCGAACTCCTCCTTGACGTCCTCGAGGGTCTTGTGGTCCTGAAAGGCCTCCTCCACGCCGTTGCTCCTTATAATCTGGACCCTCTCGACGCCCTTTATGGTCTTGAGCCCCTTTATGAGGAACCTCGGCATGTCGGCCCGCTCTTCGAGCATGTCGGTGTAGATGGTGTGGAGGATGGGCAGGGCCATGAGCTCGCTCGTCTTCTGACGCTCCCTCAACAGGCTCTCTTCCTCATGCCTTATGACCAGGAAGACGAAGACCCCGAAGCCCACGAGGGTCAGGCCTATGGTGAGATTGAGTATCTTGGATTTGAGACCCTGACGATACATCGCGTGAACCCCTGAAGGAAACCCCGGTAAGGGCCTGCCCGGGCGCGGCATGCGGCGGCGCCGGCAGGAGCGGGACCCCCTTTGCCCGGTGGAAAAGGGGAAGTGGCGGAGACGGCCGGACTGGAATTGTTCCAGACTTTGGATTTTATTCGATGCGCCCCCGAGTGTCAACACAAAACCATTATAACTCCACGGCTTAGCCTGGCCGGCGGCCCCCGGCAACAAGGCCCCTCCGGTGCGCCGCGCCGGGCGGGCGGCCCTTTATTGCCTTGACACACCCCCGGCGCGCGGCTATTCTGTAATACGTCATACACGGGCGTGGCCCGCCATAACTCTTGAAAGGAGAGGATGCCAAACCATGAGGATGAAGACGAAACAGGCCCGCGCCGTCTGCATTTTCCTTTTTTCAGCGATCATAGCGCTGCTGACGGGGACCGCGGCGGCCGGAGCGGGTGAGGCTGAAGCGAAAGGGACGCTCTTCGACATGGCCCACTCGGAGATATTCTCTCCGGTGCAGGAAGGCCCCCTTCACTACGGCTCGCTCTACGAGATATTCAAGGGGTACGGCCCCGTGGGAGTCAACGATAAACTCATCACGCCCAAGGTCCTCGAAGGCGTGAGGACCTACGTGATAGCCGGGCCGGCGGTGGGCTTTACGAGGGACGACCAGATAGTGCTCCAGAAGTTCGTCAAGGACGGCGGCAACCTCCTTGTGCTCATGCACATAGCGCCACCGGTGGCGAGGCTCACCGAGAGGTTCGGCATAATCGCATCCAACTTCGTCATCTCCGAGCAGGAGGGGACCATCGAGGGCCGGTCCCAGGACTTCTTCGTGACCCGCTTTGCCCCCCACCCGGTGACGAGCGGGCTCAAGAAGGTCGCGGTCTACGGCACCTGGGGGCTCCTGACCGACGTCGGCTCGGGCTCGAAGACGGTCGCCTCCACATCTGAAAAGGCCTGGGCCGACATGAACCGCAACCGCGCCCTCGACGAGGACGAGCCGGTCCTGCAGTTCGGGATAGTCGCCGCCGGAGAGCACGACAGAGGAAAGGTCGTGGTCGTGGCCGACGACGCCCCCTTCGCCAACCGGTTCATCGGCGAGGCGGACAACCGGAGGCTCGCCGAGAACATCGCAAAGTGGTTCAATGAATAAACCCCGCCCCCTGCGGGCCGGAACGGAACGCATCCCCGGGGTTATTCAGGTTTGGATTCAGGCTTAGATGAAGTCTCTCTGGAAGATCTTCTCTTCGGTCTGGCTGACCATAGTAACGGCCGGGCTTATCTGCATCGTCGCGGCGTGGGGGTCGCTCCTGACCGTGGCGAACCCCCGTTTTTTCGGCGCCCTCGACCGACAGGTGCTCTTCCCCTGGCTCCTTACCGAAGGGGTGCGGGCCCCGGGGCTTACGCTCTGGATATTCATACTCGTGGCCCTTACGGCTCTCTTCGCCGTCAACACCGTGGTCTGCACGGCGGAAAGGCTCCGCTCCATCGTAAGGCTGAAGCTCCCCGTGCGCACCTTCTTCCCCCACATAGTCCACATAGGCTTTCTGGTGGCCCTTGTCGGACACCTCGCAAGCGGCGCCTGGGGCTTCAGGAGCTACGGCAACGTACTCGTCGAGGGAAGGCCCGCGCCGGTGCCCCACACCGAGGGGCTCAGCGTAAGGCTCGAGGGGGTCGAGACGAGCTCGGCCCCCTCGGGCGACCTCGAAGATCTCAGGACCACCATAACGCTCCTCGACGGCGAAAGGGAGCTCCTGACGGAAGACATCAGGATAAACGGCCCGGTCATATACAGGGGCGTCGCCTTCTACCACACCGGCCAGGGGGCCACACCCACCGGGCTCGTCCTCGACGTGGACGGCGAACGGGTGGAGGCCCCCCTGGAAGGGGGCTTTTCGGCCGGCGGGAAGTCCTTCACCTTCGGCGCCCTCTGGCCGGACTTCGCCCTCGACCCCGACGGCAGGCCCTACAGCCGCTCCGCCGACTTCGCCAACCCCCACGTGGAGGTCCTATCCGGGGACGGGTCGGTGGGCTACCTCGCGCTCTCGTCGCCGGGCGCGTCCACCCGCGTCCGCTCCGGCGACCACGACTTCATCATAACCCTCGAAGACTATATAATAACCCCCTACGCCGTTCTGGCCATCCACAGGGACCCCGGCATATGGCTCATAGTCGTCGGCTCGGCCGTGCTTGTCGCCGGGATGGTTCTGCTGCTCTTGTTAAGAGGCGAGCGGGGTGAGCTTGTGCGCCAGACCCGGTAGGCGCCGCCGCGGAGACCCGCCCCCCCCCGGGGGGGGCGACCTTGAGAGGATAGAGAGTATTGACGACCGAGATAATCCATTTAATCTTCTTTCTCGTCATAATAGTAGTGGCGAGCGAGATATTCACCAACGCCATAGAGACGCTCGGGGCGAAGCTCAACTTCTCGGAGGGCGTTACCGGAAGCATCTTCGCCGCCGTGGGCACGGCGCTGCCCGAGACGATGGTCCCGCTCGTGGCCATCCTCACCGGGGACTCTGCGCACGTAAGGGAGGAGGTCGGGGTCGGCGCCATACTCGGGGCCCCCTTCATGCTCTCCACGCTCACCATGTTTCTCGTGGGCATTGCGGCGTGGCACTTCAGGGACAGGCGCGGCAGGGTCGAGATCACCCCGGAGAGGTCAGGGGCGAGGCGCGACCTCGAGTTCTTCCTCTTCGCCTTCATGCTCAGTTTCCTCGTGGCCTTCACCCCCTATGACTACAGGCTCCTGAGGGTCTTCGTGGCCCTGGTCCTGGTACTCACCTACTTCTACTACGTCCTCGAGACGATCAAGGCGAGCGAGGCGCTGGTCGAGAGCGGCCACGGCACGGAGCCGCACAACCAGCTCTACATCTCGCTCATCTTCAGAGACCACATGTTCTTCGTCGTGGTCCAGCTCCTCTTCGCCCTGGGGCTAATAATAGTCGGGGCCAGGGGGTTCGTCTTCGGCGTGGAGGGGCTCGCCGAGATACTCCGCGTGCCGATTATCGCGCTTGCGCTCCTTATTATCCCCGTGGCCACCGAGCTGCCGGAAAAGTTCAACAGCATCATCTGGATAAGGAAGGGGAGCGACACCCTGGCCGTGGGCAACGTCACCGGGGCGATGGTCTTTCAGGGGAGCCTCCTGCCGGCGCTGGGGATATTCCTCACCCCCTGGACCATAAACCTCACCGTCATGGCGAGCGGCCTTATAACGATCTCCGCCGCCCTCTGGCTCTACTACATCGTGATAAGAGGCAAGCGCATCACCCCGGGCAGGCTCTTGCTCAACGGGGGCCTCTACCTCACCTTCATCGTCCTCACCATAGCCGCGATTACCCGGGGCTGAGGGCCCGGGGGTAAGATAAAAGGCAATGAGAAGCACAGGCACATACCTGCTCGCCACGCGTCCCCAATTCCTCCCGGGCATCATCATACCCGTGGCCGTAGGCGCGGCCGCGGCATGGCACGCCGCCGGGGCGTTCAACCTGCCGCTATTCCTCCTGACTCTCGCCGCCGCCGTCCTGTACCACGGGGGCATGAACGCCCTCAACGACTACTTCGACTCCATAAACGGCACGGATGAGATAAACACCGGCGCGCTCACCCCCTTTACCGGGGGCAGCCGCTTCATCCAGACCGGCCTCATGACCCGCGCCGAGACCTTAGGGCTCGGCGCCGCGCGCGGGGCCCCCCGCGCCGCCCGCGTCCGCGTGCCGGCCACTGCACTTCCAGATCGGCGCGGTGGGTGTGGCCCTGCGGTCCGAGTGCGACCGAACGGTGGTCGAGTTCGACAAGCTCTACGCTCCCTACCGCGTCGAGGGCCGCCCGCCGCTGACGGTGGACGTCGAAGTCCGCCGCAGGCGGCTGCCGCCATGGTTCCGCATCCACTACGTCATCGACGCCGCCGGCCGCCAGCGTTTCCGAACCCGCGAC
>JBHHVK010000141.1:0-5651 GCA_046754205.1 Thermodesulfobacteriota bacterium | reverse complement strand
CCCGTAGTTCGTCCAGCTCACGTCCTTGAAGTAATCGAGGACGGTCTTGTTCTCGTGATCGAGGTCGGTGGCGCGGTCTATGAAGTAGAGCTCGTAGTAGGCCTTCTTCACCTCGGCCGTGAGGTCGCGGAGCGCCTTCTCGTACCTGATCCTCGCTATCTCGGCCCCCTTCTCCGCTATGTCCCCCTTGAGGCCGAGCTTGCCGGGGAAGGGTATCTTCTGGGACAGCCCCACCACGCGCTCCTGAGGGCCGAGGCGGGTCTCTATCTCGCTTATGGCCTCTGTGTAGGTTATCATCGGGTCGTCGAGGCTCCGCGCCTGGGGGCTCTTCCGGCTGGCCGTCTCCCAGAAGAGGCGGGCCGCCTTCAGGCGGGGGTTCTTCCGCAGGGCCTCGGCGAGGACATCGTCGAGGGTCAGCACCGGCGCCTTGCCGGCGCCGTCTCCCGAGGCCTCGCCGCCCTTACCGGCGCCCGCGGCCCCGGCAATGCCTGAAGGGAGCAGCACGAAGAGCGTCGCCGCGAGGACGGTCAAGAGGTATCCGCCTTTTCTCATTCCGCCGAATCGTCCGCAGGTCAAAGATTTCATCTGTCCAACCTCAGGGTTTATTTATTCCGGTCCGGCGATTACCGTGCTCCGCCGTATCCCTGGCAAGTATAGCCGACCCGGGTCCTTCCGCAAGTGAGCCGCCCCGAGAATTTTCTACGCCCTGTAGTATATGCAGGGTAAAAAAATTTACACGCCTCCGGGCCTGGCGTCGCAGTGCGTCTTGCAGCTGTTCCCGGCGGCCCCGGCGTGCGAGTCGCAGTGGTCGGCCGCGCAGGTACCCGGGTTGAAGGACGCCGTAACCGGGACGACCAGGCTTACGAATAGAAATAACGTTACGAGCACGCTCGATGCGACGGCCATCGCCCCCGGTCCCTTCTCGCCCCCATCCGCACCCTCGACGAGCCTCCTGACCCTCCCCTCGACGGAGCCGGTCCCCCTTATGGAAACGGGCGCGGCCCTCAGACCGCTTCCCGACATCGCCACCTTGAGTATCGCCCCGGCGAGCGACAGGGGGTCGCCGGTGCGCTCCACGGCCGAGTCGTCGGCGGCCCTCTCCTTCTCTCCCTGGAAGAGCCGCGCGAAGTACCCGCCCACCGGCAGGAAGAAGAAGGCGTCCCTCACGAACGATGCGAGCAGGAATTTAAGTGGGTCGCGCCCACGCCTGTGGCTGGCCTCGTGGAGGAGGACCGCATGGACCTCATCCCTGGTAAGGGACTTTAAGAGCCCCGTGGATACGTAAACCCGCGGGCTGAATATGCCGTGGGTGAAGGCGAGCTTCAGAGAGTCGTCGAGCACCAGGGCCACGGTCCCGCCCCGGTATGCCACGGGGAGCCTCTTGAGCGCCATGCGGCCCCTCAGCAGACCCGCCCCGTTCTTTACGAGGGCGTAAAGCAGACCGCCGCCGATGGCGGCTATGGACGCCCACATCACGGCCGCCCATGCCAGAGGCGCGTAGGACATGCAGGACATGAGGAGCACCCTGCACCACTCGAAGAGATCGGCGGTGAGGACCAAGAGCTGTGGCGCGTTTACGCCAAGCCAGATGATACTGCCGGAGAGGAACAGGATCATTGCGGCGATTGCGAGCGTCATTCCCCGGACCCCCTCTTGAGCTCTCCCTTTTTTTCCTCTATGAGCCTGGCGAGCCTGTCGAGCTCGGCCGGGTCCCTGTCGGCGAGCATGTCCACGAGCGAGCTTACGGCCGGGCCGCTCCAGAGGTCGAAGACCCCTTTCAGGACCTCACCGGAGACCTCGCGGGCGAACTCGTCCCTCGAGTAGCTCGGGGTGAAGTTGTAGACCCCTTCGATCTTCTCCCTTTGGGCGAGGCCCTTCTTCGTGAGCCTTTCGAGGACCGTGAAGACCGTGGTGACGGCTATCTCGCGGGAGCGCCTCAGGTCGTCATAGACCTCCTTGCCGGTGGCGCCTCCGCGCGCCCAGAGGGCGTCCATCACGTCCTTTTCAAGGTCTCCGAGGACCTTTCCGAGGCCCTTGCCGCCGGACCTGAAGTTCCTTGCTATAAGATTCTTCATCGCTTAAGTATATTCGACATACCGTAGAATGTCAACCACAAAAAATATCAAAAGGTCGCCGGCCATTGCCTGCGCCATAGAAATAGAACGGACGTTTCCAGGATTTCTTTCCCCTTTTTTTCGCCTGCCCCGGGGCGGGGCGGGCCATCTGTGGTAGAATTGTCGGAAGGGGGCGAGACGTCGTGATTATAGTAAAGGCCTTTGTCGTCTGGGTCGCCTTCGTGGTCTTCTCCGGCGTGAACGGGATTGCGAGGGACCTTTTCATCGTGCCCCATGCGGGGCGGGTAGCCGGTGACGTGGCGGCCTCGGTAATAGTCATAGCCTTCGTCTTCACGGTGACGGCCCTGTTCGTCAGGTCCACGGGCCCGCTCTCCACGGGCGCCCTGCTGGCGATAGGGGCCCTGTGGGTCGGGCTCGGGGGCGCGCTCGAGGGTCTCTTTCTATTCTTCTCCGGAAAGACCCTCAAGGGGCTGGCGAGGGACTATGGCGCGGTTCAGTACGTCTTCGCCGTCCTTATATGGGTCGCCGTCTTCTTTGCCCCCATTATCTGCGGACTTTTCATCAAGAACCGAGGAGGATGATATGGAAAAGGCGACGTTCGCGGCCGGATGCTTCTGGGGCGTCGAGGCCGCCTTCAGGGCCGTCGAGGGCGTGGTATCTACCGAGGCCGGCTACACGGGCGGGACGACCGAGGACCCCACGTACGAGGAGGTCTGCACCGACACCACGGGGCACGCCGAGGCCGTAAGTGTGGAGTTCGACCCGAAGGTCGTAAGCTACGGGGAGCTGCTCGACCTCTTCTGGTCCATCCACGACCCCACGACGCCGGGCCGTCAGGGAGTGGACATCGGCAGCCAGTACCGCTCCGTCATATTCTTCCACACCCCGGCCCAGGAGCAGGCGGCCAGGGAGGCCATAAAGAGGCGCGATGAGAGCGGCATCTACGGCGCCGACCCCATAGTCACCGAGGTGGTCCCGGCCGCGCCCTTTTACCGGGCCGAGGAGTACCACCAGAGGTACTTCGAAAAGCTGGGCGTAAAGGGCCGGCGCCCGAGGCCCTGAAACCGGCGCCGGCGGAGTTCCCGCCGCCCCCCTCCCTTCCCACCACGGAAAACCCCCTTTTGTAAGGACCCTTACATATTCTCGAAGCCCCCGGGGCTATACTTAAGGTATGAGAAAGATATGAATTCCCGGGCGCCGGAAGGTAGAGCCGGGGACGGGCAAAAGCCCCGTCCCCGGCAACCCCCCGACGCCGAACCGGCAAGAGAGAAAGGGGTGTCCCGCCATGAAGATACTTCATCTGCTGAGCGCCCTGCTTTTCTCCATGACGCTTCTCCTGGCGGCGTCCCCTGCCGCGGACGCCGGTGAGAAGGTCGTCACGATGAAAGGCACGGCGCCGGCCTATCAGATAAACAGGCACGACGCGCACAACAGATTTTGCTACGACGGAAGCTGCATACTCAAGGGCGCAGGGGAGATAGCCATCAACCTCAGGCCGGATACGAAGTCCGGACGGATCGAGGCCACCTTCGACGGCCCTGACGGCAAGTGGCGGATAGTGCAGACCAGGTTCAAGCTCATCGCCACGGACGTGAACCTCCACGGCGCAACCGGAGGTGACGTGGACGCCAAGCTGAGCCCTCCGGTGCTGCCTCAGGTCTGGACCTACGTGGCAACATGGGGGCCGGCGACCGTCTACCATAACGGCAAGCTCGTCTGGAAGGGCCCTGCCCACCTGATGGTCACCGAAGAGGTCAGGGACCCGGTCACCGGCAAGGTGGACTACAAGGGGCCGAAGATGGCCAGGGAGTACCCCGGCTCCATTTACAACAAGGGGGGCGTGCAGGTGCACTACGTGACACACCCTGACGAGGCGCCCACCAAGGGGTACCTGCCGCCCTTCACCAAGTTCGTCCACCTGATGTGGGATACGGTGGTATGGGAGTAACGGCAAGGGACGGGCAGGACCGAGGCGGGGGGACGGAGGGGCGGAGGGGCCGCGGGACCCCCTCCCTCCCCTCCCCCCTTTGCCCCCTTCGCCATCCGGCGGCCCGTCTTCTCTCTTAAAGAGGCGGGGTGATGAAGATGAAAAGAGTCTACCCCATTCTGGCCTTGCTTCTCGGCTCGCTTCTCGCGGCGCCGGGCGCCGCCCAAGGCGCCGAAGCCGCAAAGGCCGTCCATAACGTCGTGGAGGTAAGGATAATGAACGTGGCCTTCGAGCCCGCCACCCTTACCGTAAGGACCGGGACGACGGTGAGATGGGTGAACATGGACCCCGTTGTCCACGACGTCACGAGCGGGACGGCCGTAACGGGAAGGCGCGCTCGCCAGGTGGAAAAGACAAAGTTCCCCGACGGACGGTTCCACTCCGGGGTCTTCGGCAAGGAGGGCTCCTTTGAGTGGACCTTCACCGCGAAGGGGACTTACCGGTACTTCTGCAACGTCCACCCGATAATGCAGGCCACGGTCATAGTCGAATGAGCCCCGGCTTTTGTTTTGGCCGGGACTTGACTTTAGGCGGCGGTGGAAATATCATGGATAGGAATCTCATCTTTCCGGAGCAGGATGCCTTGAACGATCTTGAACGGCCGCGGACCGTCGGCCAGGCCCTTGAGCGGGCAAAGGGCGACCTCTGGGAGGCGGGGCTCCCGGAGCCCGGCCCCGAGGCCGAGTACCTCCTGATGGGGGTTACGGGCCTCAAGAGGCACGAGCTCTACCTCGCCGCCGGGCAAGCCCTCGGGGCCGAGGATGCCGAGAGGCTCGCCGGGTTCGTCGAGAGGAGAAAGAGGCGCGAGCCGGTCCAGTACATAACCGGCGAGGTGGAGTTCCACGGCCTTTCCATCGCCGTGGCCCCCGATGTGCTCGTCCCGAGGCCCGAGACCGAGTTACTCGTCGACGAGGGTCTTAAAGTAATCAAGGGCCGAGCCGCGCCAACGGTAATCGACCTCTGCACGGGCTCGGGCTGCGTGGCCGTGACCGTGGCCGTCGAACGGACCGACTCCCGCGTGTACGCCGTGGACATCTCGGAGGCGGCCGTGAAGGTCGCGGGGGGCAACGCCCGCAGGCTCGGCGTGGCCGGGCGCGTCACCTTTCTTTCGGGCGACCTCTTCGCCCCCCTCGAAGGACTCGGCGTAAGGGCCGACCTCATCGTCACCAACCCGCCCTACGTACCCACCGGAGATATCGAGGCCCTCGAGCCCGAGGTGCGCGACTTCGAGCCGAGGGTGGCGCTCGACGGCGGCGCCGACGGACTCGACGTGCTGCGCAGGATTATCCGCGCAGCCCCGGGGCACCTTGCCCCCGGCGGCGTGCTCCTCGCGGAGATAGGCTACGGAGAGGCCGATAGCGTCGGCGAGATAGCCGGGGCCACCGGGGCCTACGGCAACGCGGAGTTCACAAAGGACTACTCGGGGGTGGAGAGGATAGTGCGGCTCTGTTTGAAGTAAAATGATATTCTGGCATTGGTTGCTTTTTTCAACCTTTATTATTGGTGGGCACAGTGCCCACCAAAAGAACATACCCCCCTCACTCCCCCGTGCTGTTCGCTATCTCCAGCCCCTTGCACTTCTCCCAGAG
>JBHHVK010000140.1:0-5708 GCA_046754205.1 Thermodesulfobacteriota bacterium | reverse complement strand
CAGCCCCCCGAGGTGCGAGGACCCGGCAAACATCCAGTTCGCGGGCAAGGACTACAGGCTCCCCGAGGACAGGCAGTAAGGCCGCTTCCCGGCGCGGACGCTTGAAGACCCCCCACCCTTTGCGGGTGGGGGGTCTTCCGTTTCAAGGGGTCCGCTGTCTCACGCCCGCCGGCTCACGCCTCCGGCAGCGGACAGGCGTCCTTGAGGACCAGGTTGGCCGCGTTCAGCTCGGCATGGCTCCCGAGGACCACGAGCACGTCCGAGGGCTCGAGGACGAAGTCCGCCGCCGGGTTGGTCCGGGCCATGCCGCCCCTTACGATGGCGATTATCGTCGCCCCGGTCTTGTTCCTGAGGTCTACCTCCCGGAGGGTCTTTCCGGCCATGGGGCTTCCCGCGTCGACGTAGAAGGTGTCCATGAGGCTCGCCTCGAGTATCTCCGTGAGCCTGGTAAGGCCCTCGGTCTCTATGGAGGGGCTGCGGAACATGGCGTAGCCCTCCTGCCTGACGATGTCTATCTGGTTCTGGATGATATTGCCCGGAATGCGGTAGTCCTTGAGCACCCGGGCGAATATCTCCACGGAGGTCTCGAACTCCTCGGGTATCACCTGGTTGGCGCCGAGGGTGTAAAGCTCCTCGACCTCCCTTATGTACCTGGTCCTGACGACTATGGTCATCGCCCTGTTCAGGTCCCTTGCGACCTTGACCATCCGGCGGGTGCTGATGGGGTCTGATATGGCCACGACGACCATCTTGGCCCTCTCCACCCCCATCTTCTTCATTATCTCCGGGTGGCTGGTGTCGCCGTAGTAGGCCCGGTGCCCTTCCTTCTTGGCCTCCTTCACCATCTCCATGCTTATGTCCACCACGAGGTGCTCTATGGCGGTCGCCTTCAAGACCCTGGCGAGGTTCCTGCCGTTGACGCCGTAACCTATTATTATGACGTGGTTGGCGAGCGGGGTCTTCTTCTCCCCGGCGCCGAAGACATGACGCCCGAGGCGCCGGCCGGCCGCACGGGCCACGCGGCTCGAGAAGTGGAAGGACAGGGGGGTGATCGCCATGGTCACGATGGAGGCGGCCAGCAGCGCCTGGTACAGGCCCAGGCCGAGCATGCCGTAGTCATGGCCCATCTTGATGAGTATGAAGGAAAACTCCCCTATCTGGGATAGCGACAGGCCCACGATGATGCACAGGCGGAAGGGGTACCTCAACGCCTGCCCCACCCCCATGAGCACGATGGACTTGAGGGCCAGGATGGCGAAGACGAGGAGCAGCAGCATGGGCAGGTGCCCGATGAAGTAGCGGAAGTCGAGGAGCATCCCTATGGAGATGAAAAAGAGCGCGCTGAAGGTGTCCCTGAAGGGTATGACCTCGGCGACTATCTGGTTGGAGTACTCGGATTCGGATATGGCGAGCCCGGCCACGAAGGCCCCGAGGGCCAGCGACAGGCCGAAGAGCGACGTCATCCACGCCGTGCCGAGACAGACGAGCACGATGGCGAGGATGAAGACCTCGCGGTTACGGAGCTTCACCACCTGGTCGAAGAGCCTCGGTATGATGAACCCCACCCCGAGGACTATGACGGCGAAGGCCCCGAGCGAGACGGCGAGGTCCTTCATTATCCGTAAGGTCGCCGCCTCGCCCCCGCCACCCCCCCCGCCGATGCTCTGGATGACCATGACCATGAGGACCACGGCGATATCCTGAAAGAGCAGGACCCCGACTATCAGGTTGCCGTGGATGGAGCTGACCTCCCCCTTGTCCACGAGGAGCTTCAAGACTATGGCCGTGGAGGAGAGCGAGATGATGAAGCCGAGGAGCAGGGCCACCGGCATGGGCAGGTCGAAGCCGAGGGCGATGGCGAGGACTATGGCCGTTGTGACGACCACCTGGAGGCCGCCCCCCACGATGCCCTCGCGCTTCAGGCTCATCATCTTCTTGATGGAGAACTCGAGCCCTATGGTGAAGAGCAGGAGCACGATGCCTATTTCGGCGAGGGTGTCCACCTCATGGACGTCGGTGACGAGGCCGAGCCCGTAAGGCCCGGCGATGACCCCCGTAAGGAGGAAACCCACCACCGTGGGGAAGCCGATCCGGGTGAGCAGGATGCTCATGGGCACGCTTACCACCATGAGTATCACTATGTCAGTAAGTATGGGTATCTGTTCCATAGAAAGGCTCGTCTTCCGTCAGCGGATGGGCCCCTGCGAAGTTCCCTGATTCAGTGTATCCTATCGAAAAGTCCCGTGCATGAAAAAAATTGCGGGGATGCGGGGCGGGGCGCAAACTTGCGGGTGGCCGGCGGAGACCATGGCCGGGCAGGCGCGTGCGGGGATGAAAGGGCGGGGGGGGGCAGGCGGTCCCAATAGCGGCGTCCCGCCCGGACCGCCCCCTGGCCCGGCGGACCGGCCGGAGGGTGTCTTACAAATGAGCCGCGCCCCCGAAGGGGGCGCGGCGGGTTACTCTTTGCTTTTCTTCTTCTTTTTGTTTTCCGTGCCCTTGCCCCCGGCCCCCTCGCCCCCACCGGCACCCCCGGCCCCCTCGGCCTTTGACCCCTCACCGGCGGCGACCTCTACCTCGTTTTCTATCTCGGCTATCTCGGCCTCGATCCTCTTTATCTCCTCGATGAGCTTCAAGACGGCCGGCCTCGACAGCGGGTTTTCCCAGGGCGGCTCGGCCATGTCGTAGACTATCCCGCCAATCTCGGCGAAACGCTTTTCGGCCTTCTTGTTGAGCGTGTGCTTCCTCAAGCGGAGCTTTCCGGACCTTGCGCTTCCCTTTACGGCCTCCCACCCCTCCTGGGCGGCCTTCTTGAGCTCGGTGTTCACTTTGTCCCAGAACCCCATGGGGCCTCCTTTGCCGGCATGAACCGGGCGGCGTAATAAGGTTTATAGAGCAGGCTGCGCTTATGGAGATAATATATAGAGGCCCGGGCGGTGTCAAGCCCAACCGCCGGCCCGGGCCTCGGGAGGCGGGCAAAAAACTTTGCATTGGCCGGACCGTTAAAGTATAATTGGAAAAAAAACGGGCGGGTAGGGCACGGATGAGCGCAAATATAATAAGCGGAAAAGATATAGCCACTGACGTAAGAAACGAGATAAGAAGAGAGGTCGGCGAGCTCGTCGTCAAGACCGGAACAAGGCCGGGGCTCGCCGTGGTGCTCATGGGCGACAACCCGGCGAGCAAGGTGTACGTCAGGAACAAGACGCGGGCCTGCGAGGAGGTCGGCATAAAGTCCTTTCAGCACGACCTGCCGGCCGACGCCCCCCCGGACAAGCTGCTCGGCCTGGTAAGGGACCTGAACGGGAACGCGGACGTCCACGGCATACTCGTCCAGCTCCCGCTTCCGGGACAGATAAACGAGCTGGAGGTCATCGAGGCCATAGACCCGGCCAAGGACGTGGACGGCTTCCACCCCTTCAACGTGGGCCGTCTCATGATAGGCCGGCCGGCCCTGAGGCCATGCACCCCCTACGGGATAATGAGGCTCCTCGACTCCGCCGGGGTGGAGATAGCCGGAACAAACGCCGTGGTCATCGGCAGGTCCAACATCGTGGGCAAGCCCATGGCCATGATGCTCCTGCAGCGCAACGCCACGGTTACGGTCTGCCACTCGAAGACCGCCGACCTTCCGGGCGTCGTCCGTTCGGCGGAGATAGTCGTCGCCGCCGTGGGGCGCGCAAGGTTCATTCAAGGGGACTGGGTCAGGGAGGGGGCCGTGGTCATCGACGTGGGGATGAACAGGGACGAGGACGGCAGGCTCTGCGGTGACGTGGACTTCAAGGCCGTAAGCGAGCGGGCCTCGCACATAACCCCGGTGCCGGGCGGCGTGGGGCCCATGACCATAGCCATGCTCCTCAAGAACACCGTTCAGGCGGCGAGGGACATCCTGGCAAAGGCAGACGCATGAAGGGCCCCTCGAAGAGGAAGGAAACCCGATAGATGATAATAACTACGAAAAAAGACCCCGAAGAGGTAATCGGGCACCTCGAAGGCAGGCGGAGCGTCTATCTCTTCGGCTGCAACTCCTGCGCCGAGCAGTGCCAGACCGGAGGGGAGAAGGAATTGAAGGAGATGAGCGCGCTCCTGGCCGGCAGGGGCTTCGAGGTGCTCGGATATTCCCTCGTGGACGAGACCTGCTACAGTCAGCTCGTGGCGAGGGAGTACCGCAGGAGGCCCGAGCTGAAGGAGGCGGACAGCGTGGTCGTCCTCTCCTGCGGCGCCGGGGTCAAGACCGTCGCCGAGGTGGCCGAGGAGGACCAGCCGGTCATCCCGGCCCTCGACTCCCTCTTCCTCGCAAGCGTCGAGCGGGTCGGCCGGTTCTTCGAGGGCTGCTCGCTCTGCGGCGAATGCGTCCTCGCCGTCACCGGGGCGATATGCCCGCACACCGAGTGCCCGAAGGGCCTGCTGAACGGTCCCTGCGGAGGGGTCGCCGCGGGCAAGTGCGAGGTGGACATGGAAAACGACTGCGCCTGGGTGAAGATATACAGGAGGCTCAAGGCGCAGGGCCGGCTCGACGTGATGAAAAAGGTGGCCCCGCCCAAGGACCACTCCTGCAGGAGACAGCCGAGGAAGGTCCTGCTGAGGCCGTCGCCCGAGGAGAGGAAGAAGGGCGGCTGACCGCAGGGGCCGCCCCGGGAGGCGAAAGTTCGCCCCCCCGCCGCCGGCCGCACCCTGCCGGAAGAGGCGTTGACCGGGCCAAGGGGCAAGGGGTGGAAGGATGGATACCAGGTTTATCTATTCCGAAAGGTTCTCCTCGGTCACCTACGGCGCCGACCATCCCATGAGGCCCGTCCGGCTCGGGCTCACCAGAGACCTCATCACCGCCACCGGGCTCCTCGGCGGGGGCGATACCGGTGACCCGAGGCTCGTCGAGGCCAGGGACGCCACCGCCGGGGAGATACTCACCTTCCATACCCGGGAATATCTGGAAACGCTCAGGGAGGCGAACACGGGGGTTATACCTGTAAGGGGGCTGGAGCACGGCCTCGGCTACGGCGACAACCCGGTATTCCGGGGCGTATACGACTGGTCGGCCGTCTGCTCCGGCGCCTCGGTCCAGGCCGCCGAGCTCGTGGCCGGCCACGAGGCGGACGCGGCCTTCAACATCGGCGGAGGACTCCACCACGCCATGCCGGACCGCGCCTCGGGGTTCTGCTACATAAACGACCCGGTACTGGCCATAAACAGGCTCCTCGATGAGGGCCTCCGCGTGGCCTACGTCGACATAGACGCGCACCACGGGGACGGTGTCGAGTACGCCTACTACGAGTCCGACCGGGTGCTGACCATGTCGATACACGAATCGGGACAGTGGCTCTTTCCAGGCACCGGGGCCGTAACCGACATGGGCCTCGGCGAGGGCCGGGGCTTCGCCGTAAACCTGCCGCTCGAGCCCGGCTCCGGTGACGAGCTCTACGTCGAGGCCTTCGACTCCCTCGTGCCCCCCTTCATCGAGGCCTTCGCGCCAGACGCCCTGGTCACCCAGCTCGGTGTGGACAGCTTCGCAAGCGACCCTTTAACGCACCTCGACCTGACCGTCAGGGGCTTCGAGGAGCTCGTAAAGAGGTTCCGGGGCCTGGGGCTTCCCTGGGTGGCCCTCGGGGGAGGCGGCTACGACCTCTCGGGCGTGGCGCGGGCCTGGACCGTCGCCTGGGCCGTGATGTGCGGCGTCGAGCCCCCGGAAAGGATACCCGCCTCCATGATGGAGG
>JBHHVK010000139.1:0-5712 GCA_046754205.1 Thermodesulfobacteriota bacterium | reverse complement strand
CTGCGCCCCGTACCCCCGGAGCGTATAGAACATGAACCGTGAGTACTCGCAAAAGCCGAGCCTCTTGTAAAGGCCGAGCCCCATGCGCGAAGAGCAGAGGGTGGCGAGCCTGTATCCCCGGTCCCGCGCCTCGGCGAGCGCGCGGAGCGTTATCGCCGTGCCGATGCCCATCTGCCTCGCCTCGGGCACGGTGGCCACGTTGGCGAGAAAGGCCGACCCGGGCCACAGAAATAGCGTGGCCGCGGCCACCGGGGTAGTGCCGAGGCGTCCCACGTAATGCCGCCAGGGTTTGTCCGGCCCCAGGCCCATCGCCTCGTGGAGCTCCAGCCACGGCCCGGCTACGAACCCGGGAAAGTTGTAGACGGAGATGACCACGTCCCGCCACGTCCTGAGCCCTTCGGTGTCTCTAACCTCCTCCACGACGAGGTTCGCCGGGGCCATCTCGCTCCATTCGATGGCGTCGAGGTCCGCGGCCATGCCGATGGTGACGGGCCCGTGCTGAAAACCCTTTTCAACGAGGCGCTCGCCCATGTCCGCCGGCTCGGTCAGGGGGGAGACGAGCCAGGCCAGCGGCAGCCCACGCCCCCTCGCCCCGGCCGCGAGCCGGTCTATCGTCTCCCCGGCCCGCCCGCCCGTAAGTCGCGTCCTCAGCACGGCGTTGAAGAGAGGGTAAGGGACGTCGCTCGAAATCCACTGAAGCCCGGCCTCCTTGCGGAACTCCACGCCGGGCCAGACGTCCCAGTTTCTACAGACCTCCACGAGGCCGTCCTCTATGGCGACAGCTACCTCGTCGTCGGCTAATTTTTCGAGTATCAGTCCCATCGCTCGACCCTGTCCCTCTCAGACCCTTAAAACGCCTCTTCGTGGACCTTGGCGGGGTCGTACTCATCCTCGGTATGCTCGGCCAATGGCCCGGCGGGGTAGCCGAGCGGCATCATGCACTGGACCCTGTAGTGGTCGGGTATGCCGAGGAGCCCCCTGACGTAGGGCTCGGCGGAGCCTGCCGGGTCCCCGGCGTCGCAGACCTGCACGAAGCAGCTCGAAAGCCCCTGGGCCGTGGCCTCGATGTGGATGTGCTCGGCGCATATGGAGCAGTCCTCTCGGAAGCGGAACCCCCGCTCATTATCGTAACAGACGACTATCACCACCGACGCGCCCGCGACGAAACGGGACGAGTGGGTCGCCATGGAGAGCCTTTCTTTCATCACCGGGTCGCGGACGACGACGAACTCCCAGGCGCGCGTGGACCTCGAAGTGGGGGCCCACATGGCCGAGGTGAGTATCTCCCTTACCTTTTCGTCCTTCACCCTGTCGGCCGTGAACTTTCTGTTGCTCCTCCTCCTGCGAATGACCTCGAGCATGCGGCTACCTCCTATGTGGAAACGTCATTGCTGCCTGTAAGGGGGATGATAACAGAGGGGTGTCAAAATTCAAGTGCCTTTGGGCCTCTGCCAGCCGCGCCCCGGGCCTTTTTGATTGAAAAGAGAGGGCCTTGTGTGTTAGAAAAACTTATTAAATATAACGATGTTCCGGGGGAAAGAGGACCATGGCGCAGGAAAGGAAAAGGTACGACCACAGGGAGATAGAGGCCCGGTGGCAGAGGCGGTGGGAAGCCGACGGCGCCTTTGTCGGGGGCGCGGACGGCCCGGGCGGGAAGTACTACGTCCTCGAGATGTTCCCCTATCCCTCTGGCAAGATCCACATGGGCCACGTCCGGAACTACTCCATCGGGGACGTGGTTGCCCGGTTTATGAGGATGAGGGGCAAGAATGTGCTCCACCCCATGGGCTGGGACGCCTTCGGCCTTCCGGCCGAGAACGCGGCCATCGAGCGCGGCACACACCCCGCCCGGTGGACATACGCGAACATCGACAACATGCGGACGCAGCTCAAGCGGATGGGGCTCGGATACGACTGGACCCGCGAGTTCGCCACCTGCAGCCCCGATTACTACAGGTGGAGCCAGTGGATATTCCTGAAGCTCCTTGAAAAGGGGCTCGCCTACAAGAAGATGTCGAGCGTCAACTGGTGTCCGGGCTGCTCCACGGTGCTCGCCAACGAGCAGGTCGAGGACGGGCTCTGCTGGAGGTGCGACAGCGTGGTGGACAGCCGCAAGCTCGATCAGTGGTTCCTCCGGACCACGGCCTACGCCGACGAGCTCCTCGAAGGGACGGAGAAGATGGACGGCTGGCCCGAACGGGTCCTCGTGATGCAGAGGAACTGGATAGGCAAGTCCTTCGGGGCGGAGGTCGACTTCCCGGTGGAGGGCCTCGACGGCGAGGCCGTAAAGGTCTTCACCACCAGGCCGGACACCATCTACGGCGTCACCTTCATGAGCCTCGCCCCAGCGCATCCGCTCGTCCCGAGGCTCACCAAGGAGAACCGCGCCGCGGAGGTCGGCGAGTTCGTAGACAGGTACAGGGGGGCGGCCGGCCGCGAGGAGGTAACAAAGGAGGGGGTCTTCACCGGCTCATACTGCGTAAACCCCTTGAGCGGGGCGAAGATACCGGTCTACGTGGCGAACTTCGTCCTCATGGAGTACGGCACCGGGGCCGTCATGGCCGTGCCGGCCCACGACCAGCGGGACTTCGAGTTCGCCCGCGAGTACGGCCTGCCCATCCGGGTGGTCATAAACCCCGAGGGCGTCGAGCTCGACCCGGCCGCCATGACCGAGGCCTACACGGAAGAGGGGATTATGACCGGCTCCGCGCCCTTCGACGGCCTTAAGAGCGCGGGGGCGCAGGAGGCGATAATAGATCTGCTCGAAGAGAAGGGCGCCGGCAAAAGGACCGTCAACTACAAGCTCAGGGACTGGGGCATATCCCGCCAGAGGTACTGGGGCTGCCCGGTGCCCGTTATCTACTGCGACGGCTGCGGCACCGTGCCGGTGCCCTACGCGGACCTCCCCGTGGTCCTGCCCGAGGACATAGAGTTCACAGGCAAGGGCCTCAGCCCGCTGGCCACGTCCGAGGGCTTCGTAAATACGAAGTGCCCGAAGTGCGACGGCCCGGCCCACCGGGAGACTGACACCATGGACACCTTCGTGGACTCGTCGTGGTACTTTCTCCGCTACCTCTCGCCGGGGCTCGCGAGCCTCCCCTTCGACAGGAAGGACGCCGGGTACTGGATGCCCGTGGACCAGTACATAGGGGGCATAGAGCACGCGGTGATGCACCTGCTTTACGCGAGGTTCTTTACAAAGGCGCTCCGGGACCTCGGGCTCCTCGACGTCGACGAGCCCTTCGCCAACCTCCTGACCCAGGGGATGGTCTGCAAGGAGACGCTCGCGTGCCCGGACCACGGGTTCCTCCTGCCCGAGGAGGCCGAGGGCGGAAGGTGCGGGACCTGCGGAAAGGACGCCGTGGTCGGGGCGGTCGAGAAGATGAGCAAATCTAAGAAGAACGTCGTGGACCCGGACGGCATAATAGAGAAGTACGGGGCGGACACGACGCGCCTCTTTTCGCTCTTCGCCGCCCCCCCGGCAAAGGACCTCGACTGGTCGATGGAGGGGGTGGAGGGCTCCTACAGGTTCCTGGGCAGGATGTGGAGGCTGGTGACGGAGAACCTCGACGAGCTTGGCGGCGCCGAGCCCCATGACCCGGAAAAGGGCCCACCCCTTACGGGCAGGCTCGACGAGATACACCACGCCACGCACAGGACCATAAAGAAGGTCACCGAGGACGTCGAAAGACGCTTCAACTTCAACACGGCCATAAGCGCGGTGATGGAGCTCGTAAACGAGCTATACCTCATGCAGGGCGCGGACGAGGACCTCGGCCCCGCCCGGCCCGCGGTCTTCCGCGAGGCCGTGGAGGCCATGGTAAAGCTCCTGAACCCCTTCGCCCCCCACATGACCGAGGAGCTGTGGAGCCTTCTCGGCGGGGGCGTGCCGCTGTACAGGACACCCTGGCCGGAGTACAGGGAGGAGTCGCTCGCAAGGGCCGAGCTCAGCCTCGTGGTCCAGGTCAACGGAAAGGTGAGAAGCCGGGTCAACGTACCCTCGGACGCGGGCGAAGAAGAGGTGAAGCGGCTGGTCCTGGCGGACGGGAAGGTCCGGGAATGGACGGAGGGCAAGGGCCTCAAGAAGTTCGTCTACGTGCCGGGCCGCATAGTGAACCTGGTGGTGGGGTGACATGAACCGGATTCGAGGACCAGAGCCGTCCGCCGGGAGGCCCTTCAGGGGCCTTGCGGCGGCGCTTGCGCTCGCCCTCTCGCTTACCGGGTGCGGCTACTACGTCTCCGGCATGGGCGGCAAGCTGCCGGAAGGCGTCACCACCATCTCCATTCCCATGTTCGAAAACGGCACCTCCAAGCCGGATATAGAGGGCATACTCACGACGGCCTTCGTAAAGGAGTTCAACACCACGGTGCAGGTCGTAAACGACGCGGAGGTGGAGGTAAAGGGCCGGATAAAGGTCTACAGCCTCGTGCCGGTCTCATTCACCGAGAGCGACATAAACCAGGAGTACCGGCTCACCGTGGTGCTCTCGCTCGCCGTCTTCAGGGGCGGCGAGGTCCTCTGGCGGGACGACGGTGTCACCGATTACGAGGACTTCGTCGTCAACGAGGCCGACGTGGCCGCCACGAGGAAGGCCGAGGAGAAGGCGCTGAAAAAATTAGCCAGAGACACGGCGCGGCTTGTCAAGGAGCGCATTATGGAGGACTTCTGAACGGGGGTCCGATGAGAGGCGTTTTAAGATGACCGGCAAGGACATAAAGCCCGTGCTATTCATATACGGCACCGAGGACTACCTCGTGGACGAGGAGGTGGAGGCCGTAAAGCGCGGGTGCCTGACCGAGGGTTTCGAGGAGCTTAACCTTCACGTCTATGAGGCGAAGGGCCTCGACGTCGATGCGGCGCTCGTCACGGCGGGCACTTTGCCGGCCTTTTCGGCCCGGCGGGTCGTTGTCATAAGGGGCGCCGAGTCGCTCAAGGCCGCCGACGCCAAAAAACTCGCCGGTTACGCCGAGGACCCCTCCCCAACCACCTGCCTGGTCCTCGTGGCGGGGACAGGCAAGGTCAACAGGAATACGGCGCTATTCAAGCTCCTGAGTTCCCGTGGGGCGGTCAGGTGCCTGGGGCGCCTCAAGGACCGTGAGCTGCTCGTCTGGATAAGGAAAGAGGCCAAAAGGCAGGGCAAGGATATAACCGAGTCCGCCGCGCGCAGGCTCCTGGCCATAGCGGGCACGCGGCTTCGGGACCTGAAGGGGGAGCTCGACAAGATAATCCTCTACGCCTGGGACAGCGACCGGATAGACGACTCCGACGTCGACGGCGTCGGGCTCGACTGCAGGGAGGAGACGATCTTCGGCCTTTCGGACGCCATAGGCGTCAGGGACCTGAAGGAGGCGATGCGCATCTACGCCAAGGTCTCGGGCGAGCCCCCGCTTGTAATCCTCGGGGCCATGGCGCGGCAGGTGAGGATGCTCCTGAAGCTCAAGAGCCTGGTGCGACGTAAGGTCCCGGCCGCCACCCTTCCGGCGCGGCTCGGCATCAGGCAGTGGCTCCTCGACGGGTATATGCGAAGGAGCAGGCTATTTACGGAAGAGGAGCTCAAGCGTGCGGTAAGAAAACTTTCGGAGGCGGATATCTCGCTCAAGACGGGAAGGATACCGAGGGACCTGGTCGTTACCGGACTCATATTGGACCTCTGCTCGGCGCACCAGCCCCGGGGGTAGGGCCGTCGATACAAACGAAAAGGTCCCGCGGCC
>JBHHVK010000138.1:0-5719 GCA_046754205.1 Thermodesulfobacteriota bacterium | reverse complement strand
AGACGAGCGAGATAGCCATACACGCGGCGCTTACGGGCCACCTCGTCATCTCCACCCTCCACACCAACGACGCGGTCGGCACCATATCCAGGCTCCTCGACATGGGCACCGAGCCCTACCTCATATCCTCGGCCCTTATATGCGTGGCGGCCCAGAGGCTCGTAAGGAGGATCTGCGATGGCTGCAAGACCGAGGAGGAGGCCACCCCCGAGCTCATGGCCGAGCTCGGCGTCCGCGTCAAGGGCCGGGCGCCCGTCTTCTACCGCGGCAAGGGGTGTCCTGCGTGCAAGGACACGGGCTACAAGGGGAGGATAGGCATCTACGAGGTCCTCGTGCCCGACGACGACCTCAGGGCCCTCATGCTCGCCAAGAAGGACGCCTCGGCCATCTTTGATGCGGCCAGGAGAAAGGGCTTCCAGTCCCTCCGCATTCAGGGGCTCAAGGCCGCCGCGGCAGGCTACACCACCGTCGAGGAGGTGCTCCAGGCCACACAGGTGCTTGAATAGGTTATCCGATATCAGTTATCAGTTATCCGTTATCCGATAACTGATAACCGGCAACTGATAACCGATAACCGGTGACGGTATATGCCTTTTTTTCAGTACAGGGCCCGGGACAGCGAGGGCGCGCTGGTAACCGGCACGCTCGAGGCGGCAAACGCCGCCGAGCTCGAGGACTCGCTTGAAAGGATGGGCCTCATACCCATAAGGGTGGCCTTCGCCGGCAGGCTCTCCACCGGCCGTCGCCCCGGCGCGGGCCTCTTCAAGAAGAAGGTCACCCCGCAGGACCTGATACTCTTCAGCCGCCAGCTCGCCACCCTCTTCAGCGCGGGCGTGCCTCTTACGCGCGCCCTCGGCGCGCTCGAACGCCAGAGCGTCAACCCCGCCTTCACGTCGGTGATAAAGGAGGTGAGGGAAGAGGTGGAGGCGGGCTCCACCTTCTCCTCCGCGCTGGGAAAGCACCGAAAGGTCTTCGGCGAGCTGTACGCCTATATGGTCGAGGCAGGCGAGGCCGGGGGCATCCTCGACATGGTGCTCACGCGCCTGGCCCTGATGCTCGAAAAGGACGCTGAGAACAGGGCCAAGATCAAGGCCGCCACCCTCTACCCCAAGATTGTCCTCGGGGCCATAACCCTTGCCCTCATCGTCATAATGAACTTCGTCATACCGAAGTTCTCGCTGCTGTACTCGAGCTTCAAGATAGAGCTGCCGCTGCCCACGAGGATGCTGATAGCCGCCTCGAAGGTCTTCACCTCCTACTGGTGGGCCGGGTTGGGCGCGGCGGCCATAGCCTTCGTGCTCGCCAGGCTCTACCTCTCGACCGAACGGGGCAAGGCCGCCCGCGACAGGCTCGTCCTCAAGATACCGATATTCGGCCCCCTGATGCTGAAGTCCATACTGGCCCGCTTCTCCCGCGTGCTCGGGTCCCTGTACAGCAGCGGGCTGCCCATACTCCAGTCCCTCGACATCGTCTCCCGGGCGGTGGAGAACAGGGTGATCGCGGCGGACGTGAAGAGGATAGAGGACGACGTCAGGGCCGGGCACCCCTTGTCCCGGCCCATGGAGGAGAGCGCTAACTTCCCTCCCATGGTAGTGCAGATGGTCTCCGTGGGGGAGGAGTCCGGCGGGCTCGACGATATGCTCGAAAAGGCGGCCGAGTACTACGAGCAGGAGGTCGACGGCACCATCCGCAACCTCACCACCACGCTCGAGCCGGTGCTCCTGTCCTTTATCTTCTTCATCGTCCTCTTCCTGGCCCTGGCCATATTCCTGCCGATGTGGGATATAGTGAAGGTGGTAAGAAGATGATACGCGCCCCGGCCCGGGCCCGGGGGGGCAAGGGGGGCGGGGGGAGAGGGGGGGACGCGAGGGGGCGGGCCCTCGGGGCCGTGCTGGCGTCGAGCTCCGGCAGGACCGCGCTCGAATCGATCCTCGTGGTGATACTGGTCTTCACCCTGGCCGGGCTCGCCTCCGACAGGTACCTCTCCAACGTCAGGCACATCAGGGCGGCGGCCCTTTCCATGGAGCTCGCAAACCTGAGGACGGCGGTGAACCTCTACGCCACGTTGAAGGGGAACCTCCCGAAAAATCTCAAAGAACTCTTAAGGGCCAGGGCGATTTTGCCGAAACGGGATATAAAGGGGGACCGCTTCGCCCTGGAAATCGCCGGCGGCCTCGTGGAGTCCATGAACGTGGACGCCGAGGGCTACCCGCTCGACCCCTTCGGCAACCGGTACTCCTATGACCCGGCAACCGGCATGGTCAGGTCCACCACGCCGGGATACGGCACCTGGTAGGGGGTGGAGGGCCGATTCGCTCTTGACATTCGATGCTGATATGTTATAGCTTATCCAACACAAAGGAGCGGGTGATGACAAGGAACCAAAAAGGTTTTACCCTGATCGAGCTCGTGATGGTGATAGTAATACTCGCCATCCTCGCGGCCGTGGCCGTGCCGAGGTTCATCGACCTCCAGAGCGAGGCCCGGATATCCTCTGCCAAGGGCATAGGCGGGGCGCTGGCCGGAGCGGCGAACATCCTCCACGCGCAGTTCATTCTGAAGGCCACCAACTACGTCCTCGGCACCACGGACGGCCCAGACACGGGCGTGCTCTTCAACGCCAACATAGCCGGCGCCACCGTAATCGGCGTGCCCAACGACGTCACGGTAGTGGGCGGCAGCGCGCTTATTACCATCACGGTCAACAATACCCCCTATACCATGACCTACACGGCGGGCTCACCCACGCTCGGGCCCCGGGTAAGATACAACTTCTAAAGACCTGCAGGGCAGGCGCCGCATAGAGGCGCCGACGGATAAGGGACCGCGCGGCGCCGGGCCGCGCCCGCAGGCTGCGGTGGTCCTTTAGGCACGTTCCCCCTCCAATTGAACTCAAAGACCCTGATAGCGGCCTCGATCTTCGTTCTCCTCGCCCTCGGGTACTTCTATTCAGTCCTTGACGGCTCCCTGCTGCTGACCGAGAGGGACCTGGCCGTCTTTTTCATCCCGCCGAGGCTCCTGTGGGTCGAGGCGGTCCGGGGCCTCCAGCTCCCCCTCTGGAACCCATATTCCTACAGCGGGGCGCCGCTTCTCGCCACCCTTCAGCCCGGCGTCTTCTACCCCATAAACGTCCTGCTGCTCCTCCTCCCCTTTGACCTCGCCTTCAACTGGACCATCATAGTGCACTTCCCGCTCGCGGGCCTCTTCACGTACGCACTCCTGCGCGACCTCGGCTCCACCCGCTCCGGCTCTCTTGCCGGGGGCCTCGTCTTCATGCTCTCCGGGTACCTCTTCAGCGTTCACAACGTGATGAGCACGCTCTTTACGGTCACCTGGACGCCGCTTGCGCTGCTCGCCTTCAGGAGGGCGGCGATGAGGGGTTCGACCGCCTGCGCCGCCCTTGCCGGCGTCGTGCTCGCCGTGATGTTCACCGGCGGCGGCATAGAGGTCCTCTTCGGCACGATAATACTCGTCTTCGTCCTGGCGCTGGCGCCGACGCTCCTCGACTTCTCATCGCCCACGACGACATACGCGCCGGCCCCGAGGAGGGTCGGCTACGCCGCCACGGCCCTGGCCGTCATGCTCGCCCTTTCGGCCGTCCAGCTTTTACCCTTCCTGGAGCTCGCCGGGCGGAGCATAAGGACCTGGGGCCTCAGCTACGCCGAGGCGACCACCTGGAGCTTCGACCTCAAGGACTTCCTCCACTTCTTCATCCCCGACCCCTACGGCTACGGGGTGAACCACGACAAGTACTGGAGCAACCAGAGCTGGCTCAAGACGGTCTACACCGGGGCCATCCCCTTCATCCTCGCCTTCTTCTTCCTCGCGCGCGCGCGGACGAGGGCGCTGCCCATGGTGCTCGTGGGCGTGGTATTCCTCACGCTCGCCATGGGCAGGTACAACCCCCTGTACCCGTTCTTCTTCAACTATCTGCCGTTCTTCTCCAAGATACGCTACCCGGTGAAGTTCCTCTTCGTCCCCTTCCTCTTCCTCGCCATCGCCTCGGGCGTCGGGCTCGACGCGCTGGCCCGGACAGCGCGGGGCGGGGGGGGCGGCCCCGGGCATGCCCGCCTCCTGCCGGCCGCGTTCCTCGTCCTCTCCACCGCCGGGGCGCTCGCCTTCGGCGCGCTCAGTTTTTTCGACCCGGCCGCGGCCGCCTTCCTGACCAGCCACGGCATAGATTATCCCGAATACAACCGCGTCGATATAAACCTCTTCAACGCCAAGAGGGTGGTCTTCTTCTTCGTCGCCTCCACGCTCGCCGTCTATGGTGGGCTCAAGTCGCCCCGCCTGCGTCGGGCGGCCCCCTGCGCCGTCATCGTCCTCCTTGCCGTGGACCTCTTCTTCGCCCACAGGGGGTACTACGCCACCACCCCGGCCGAGGAGTACCACTCCACGGGGAGGACCATCGGCCTGGTTAAGCAGGACCCCGGGCTCTTCCGCGTCTTCGCCACCCCGAGGACGCTCCGGGAGAACATGGAGATACCGGCCGACGGCCCCTTCGACATCAGGGTCATCCGGAGCATGAGGCTTGATAAGGAGCGGATTACGGGCTATAACATCGAGCACTGGGTATTCGACATAGACGGCTTCGGGGTGATGAGGAGGGCGGACTACTCGGCCGTCTACACGCTCCTCGTTTCTCAGGAGGCCCCTGACTCCACCAACCTGCTGGCCCTGATGAACGTAAAATACGTCGTATCCATCCCGGAGATTGACTCCGACGAGTTCAGGCTCGTGAAGGTAATCGGCGCGGCCGAGGGCGAGGACAGGTCCGCCGAGAAGGAGAAGGCGCTCAAGGTCTACGAGAACCTGAACTTCCTCCCGAGGTTCTTCTTCGCCGGTGATTTCAAGGTGATAAAAGACCCGAAGGAATATGTAACGACCCTTGCGTCCAAGGAGTTCGACCCGGGCGGGCTCGTCCTGCTCGAAGAGACGCCCGAGCCCGCCCCCGCTTCTGGGACGGGGAAGGCCGATGGGGGAAAGTCCGTCACGGTGGAGGAATACCGCCTCAACTCCGTAAGGCTCAAAGCCTTTCTTCCGGCCCCGGCCATACTCGTGGCCTCCGAGTCCTGGTACCCGGGGTGGCGGGTCTACGTGGACGGCGAGAGGGCAAGGCTCCTCAAGGCGGACTACGTATACAGGGCGGTGGCGCTCCCGGCCGGAGAGCACGAGGTCGAGTTCCTCTACAGGCCGCTCTCCTTTACGATAGGGCTCGTAATAAGCGGGCTGACCGCGGCGGCGCTCCTTGCCGCCGGGGCGCTCGCCTTAAGGAAGGCGGGCACGCCATGACGGCCCCTGACGCCGGCGGAGGCGGACACCGCGAGGCGGCGAGGCTCTTTACCATAAGCTTTCTCGTCCTCTTCGGCGAGCTTCTCTTCATCCGGTACCTCGCGAGCAACATCTATCTCCTCTCCTACTACAAGAACTCCATGCTCATCGCCATCTTTCTCGGCTTCGGCATCGGGTTCATGCTCCTGAAGCGGCCGAGGAACCTGGTAAACCTCATCCCCCTGGCAACCCTCGTCCTCGTCACCGTCGTAGTCTCCTTCAACGACTACCTGAGGATCGACCTCGACTACGGCGCGCTCGACGAGGCCATCTGGCCGGAGTTCTGGGCCAACGACCGGGCCCGGGCCGTGCCGGTGTTGGCCGTGCTCGTCGTCTTCTACACGGCCATGGCCCTGTACTTCGTTCCCTTCGGCCAGGAGACGGTCCG
>JBHHVK010000137.1:0-5764 GCA_046754205.1 Thermodesulfobacteriota bacterium | reverse complement strand
CCCCCACCTCCCCCCGGCCCCGTCAGCGCCCGTAGAACTCGCGGACTGCGTCGGCCACGTAGCGGACCTGCTCGTCCTTTATCTCCGGGAAGATGGGCAGGCTCATTATCCCGGCCGCGCACCCTTCCGTTACGGGAAAGTCCCCGGGGCGGTGGCCGAGGTCGGAGAAGGCCTCCTGGAGGTGGCACGGCACGGGGTAGTGTATGCCCGTGGATATGCCCCTGTCGGAGAGGAACGCCATGAGGGCGTCCCGCTCTTTGGCGAGTATGACGAAGAGGTGGAAGACGTGTGAGAGCGGCCTCGTCGGGTCGAAGTTCGGCAGGCGCACCTCGGCGACGTCGCCGAGGAGCTCGCAGTACCTTTCGGCCCTCTCCATCCTTATGGTGTTCCATTCGTCGAGGTGCTTGAGCTTTGCGTAGAGCACAGCGGCCTGGAGGGTATCGAGCCTCGAGTTGAAGCCCTTTATGACGTGATGGTGTTTTTTCTCCTGGCCGTAGTCCCTGAGCATCAGGAGCTTTTCGAAGGTGGGCCTTTCTTTCGTTGTGACCATTCCGCCGTCGCCGTAGGCGCCGAGGTTTTTTCCGGGATAGAAGCTGAAGGCGGCCGCGTCGCCGAGCGAGCCCGTCCTTCTCATCCCTACGGCGCCGTAGTAGCAGGCCCCGTGGGCCTGACAGGCGTCTTCAACGACGTAGAGGCCGTAGCGGTCGGCTATCTCCGTAATCTCGTCCATGGGGGCGGGTCGGCCGTACATGTGCACGGGTATTATGGCCCTGGTCTTCTTCGTTACGGCCGCCTCCACCTTTTCCGTGTCCATGGAGTAGGTCTCCGCGGCGATGTCTACGAAGACCGGCCTCGCCCCCGTGTAGGATATCGCCAGGGGGGTGGCCATGAAGGTGTTCGCCTGCGTTATCACCTCGTCGCCCGGTCCTACGCCGAGGGCCCTCAGGGCGAGGTGGATGGCGTCGGTGCCCGAGGCCACACCGACGTTATAGCTCGCGGCGGAGTACTCGGCGAACCGCTCCTCGAACTCCCGCACCTTCCCACCGAGGATGAAGTCGCACCCGGCGAGGACGTCCCTTATCCCGGAGTTTATCTCTCCTGCTATCGTCGCGTACTGTGTCTTCAGGTCCACGAAGGGCACCTTGAGCCTCGGTCCCCTCCGCGCCTTTGTCCTTGCCTTTTCCTTCGTAACCGCTGAGCCGGTCGTCTCCATTACTACCTCCATGAAAGTGATCTTTTCACAGCCTCCACCACCGAGCCCGCGTCGGGCAGGAGGTGTCTTTCCGCCTCGATTGACGCCGGTATGGGCACGTCCGGTTTTCCGACGCGGACGACCCTGCCGTCGAGGTAATCGAGGCAGCGCTCCGTGACCTGGCCGGCGACCTCGGCCCCTATGCCCCCGAAGACGTTCCCCTCCTCCACGGATACGAGGCGGCCCGTCTTCATGACCGAGGCGGCCACTGTTTCCATGTCAAGGGGCTTGAGCGTCCTTAAGTCTATGACCTCGGCCTCGACCCCGACTTCCGCCAGCTCTACCGCGGCCCGGCGCGCGAGCTCCACCCCGTAGGAATGGGCCACGATCGTCACGTCGCGGCCTTCTCTCACCATGCGCGCCTTTCCTATTTCCACCGCCTTCAATTGGTCGATATCGATATCCTCCTTCAGGTCGTACAACAGCTTGTGCTCCACGAAGACCACCGGGTTGTTGTCGTAGACCGCCGACAGGAGGCAGCCGTAGGCGTCGGTGACGGTGCTCGGCGCCACTATCTTGATGCCCGGCACGCTCATGAGGCAGCTTTCGAGCGACTTCGAGTGGCTCGCCCCGTAGCCCCTGTAGCCTCCCGCCGGGGTGCGCACCACCAGCGGACAGTTGAACTGTCCGGCGTACATATAGTGGATGTTGGCGGCGTGGTTTACGAGCTGGTCCATGGCAAGGGTGATAAAGTCCATGAACATAATCTCCACCACCACCCTGAACCCGGTCATGGCGAGCCCCACGCCGACCCCGGTGTACCCCCCCTCTGATATGGGTGTGGGTATCACCCGGCCGGGGTGCTTTCTGTAGAGGTCGCCAGCCACGGCAAAGGCCCCTCCATAGGTCGTTATGTCCTCGCCGAGGAAGACCACGTCGCGGTCGACCGTCATGAGATGGTCAAGCGCGCAGTTTACGGCCTTCCTGTACGAGAGGGTTGTTTTCGGCATATACCCCTTCCTCCGCCTCCTCAGGCCCAGGCGCCGTCCCCTTCTGGGCGGCCGCGAAGGCGTCTTCTATGGACTTTCTTATCCCTTCCTTGATGGAGTCGAGCTCTTCGGCGGTCATGGGGCCCGATAGCTTCGACTCCATGACGGTCAACGGGTCTTTCGCCTTCCACTCCTGTTCTTCCTCCCTCGTCCTGTAGGCCCTGGCGTCGCTCTTGGAGTGGCCGCAGAACCTGTAGGTCTTGGCCTCGATGAGCACCGGCCCGGAGCCTTCCCTTATCGACTCCACCGCGCGAGCGGCCTTTTCGGCCACCTCCATCACGTCCATTCCGTCGACGATAACGGAGCGTACGCCGAAGGCGTCGGCCTTGCGCGCCACGTCGTGGAGGCGGCTTGCGTCCCTGAAGGGCGTGGACATGCCGTAGAGGTTGTTCTCGCAGACGTAGAGGACCGGAAGGTCCCAGAGGGCGGCCATGTTGAGGGACTCGTAAAAGGCCCCGGTGTTGGACGCCCCATCGCCGAAGAAGCATACGCTTACGCGCCCCTCACCCCTGAGCCTTATCGAGAGGCCCGCACCGGTGGCTATGGGTATGCCGCCGCCCGTTACGCCGTTTGTGCCGAGAAAGTTGAGGTCCGCGGCGCTCATGTGCTGCGTGCCTCCCCTGCCCCGGCAGTACCCTTCGCGTAGACCCAGGAGCTCTGAAAAGACGCGCGCCGGGTCGGCGCCTCTGGCGAGCAGGTGGCCGTGTCCGCGGTGTGTGCTTACGATGTAGTCGTCGGAGCCGAGCGCCGAAACGACGCCTGCGGCCACCGCCTCCTGCCCGATGCAGAGGTGCGTCGTCCCGCCGAGCATGCCCCGCGAGAAGAGCCAGTCCACCTTCTCCTCGAAGCACCTTATGGTAAGGGCCGTCCTGTAGTAGCCGAGCAATTTGTTCATCGATGGCCTCCCCGCCCTGTTCCGGTTATCAGTGTCCCCGGTGCGCCTGTCTCACGCCCCGGCCCCACCTGCCGTCAGTATTGAGCCCCCATTGGTACGTCCGCCCAACCACCGTTGGTCCATCACCCCCCTTGGCCCATCCACCCCGCCCCCCGAACCGTCAGCCCCGGCCCCTGAACCGTCAGCCCCGGCCCCTGAAGCTCCTGCCGATGACACGGGCCGGGTTTCCGGAGACGACCACATCGGGCGGGACGTCCGTGACCACGGCCGACCCGGGCGTTATGACCGAGTTCGCCCCGATGGTGACCTGAGAGTTTACGGCCGCTCCGACCCCTATGAGCACGTTCCCTTCCACCCGCACCACACCCGAAATAGCGCACCCGGGGGATAGGTGCGAGTCCGCGCCTATCCAGCAGTCATGGCAGACGGTGGCGCCCAGGTCGACTATGACGTCTTCGCCTATGAAGGTGTCGGGGCCTATGACGCTGCCTGCCTCTATGAAGGCTCCGGGGGAGACCTTCACTCCCTCGGAGATGATAGCCCTTCCATCGACGAGCGGCTTGAGGTCCACCGAGGGGCATTGGGCGCGTATCTTCTCGTAGACCTTTCTCCTGTGCTCCGAATGGAGCGAGATGACCACGCTTTCTATCTCCCCGGTGGAGGCGCGCTCCATGAAGTCCTCCCAGCCGCCTATGACGGCGTGTCCGAGGACCTCGCGGCCCTTCATCTCGGGGTTGTCGTCAAAAAAGCCCATGACCGAAACGCCGGGGTAGAACTTGAGCAGCTCCATTACCTGCCTGGCGCCGAGCCCGGCGCCGTAGACGGCAAGGGTAGCGCGGCCTCCGAGCCTCCTGACCGTTTCGCTGTCTATCGTCGCCTGCCCCGCGGTCCCGGCTACGACCGCCGGGCTCAGGCCCGACTCCCGCATGAGCCTTCTGGCGGCCGGGGTGGCCCTTACCCTGCCGGCCGGGCCGGCCGTGGCCGCCGGGGCCGCATCATCCATGAGCTCCTCTCTTTTGATCTCATGGTGCCTCCTGGGCGCGGCCATCCTTTTCGCGGCCCCGTCGAAGTAGGCGGCGAGGTCCTCGCCTGGCTCCTCGGTGAGCAGGCCCACCGGCTCGGCGAACCTGACGCGCGCGCCCTCGGGGTGGAGTATCTTTCCGAGAAAGCCGTCGTTTTCCGCCTCGACCTCGAATATGGCCTTTGAGGTCTCGACCATGAGGACCGGCTCGCCCCTGGTGACGGCCTCGCCCTCGGATTTTTTCCACTCGGCTATGACGCCCTCGTCCATGTTCGTCCCGAGCCTGGGAAGTATTATTTCGTGGATCATGGCCTCACCCTCCTGGACCGGCCCTTCTGTTGTCCCCTGTAGGCGGCGCCCCTGCCGGAAAGAGCCGCCCCGGCGGGACGCTCTACCTCCACAGGCGCCCCGTCGAGGGCGAGCGATTCGTCGATGGCCGTCATCACGCTTACGACATCGAGCCCCATCCTTCCGTCCGAGACCGGGGTCTTCCCCCTCTCGACGCATTCGATGAAGTGGAGGCACTGCTCCTTGAGCGGCTCGGTATTCTCTATCTTCGGGCTTAGGATGTCGCCGTCCCTCATAAGGAGCCTGAACTCGCCGAAGTTGTCCGCCTTCGGTTCCGTGACCACCCCCTTGTCGAATATCTTCACGCGCTCGAGGCCCTCGATGTCGTCGAAGACGACCCGCCTCCGGCTCCCCACGGCCACCACCTCGCGAACCTTGAAGGGGTCCGCCCAGCTCACGTGTATGTTCGCTATCACGTTTTCACGGTAGCCGAGGGTTATGAAGGCCACGTCCTCACGGCTGGACCTCAGGAGCCTGGACCCCGTGGCGCTCACCCACCGCGGGAGGGAGTCGAGCAGATAGTTGAATATGGAGACGTCGTGGGTGGCGAGGTCCCAGACGGCGTTGACGTCCTTTCGAATGGGACCCATGTTCGTTCGCGTGGCGTGGAGGTAGTAGAGGTCCCCGAAGAGGTCGTCGCCCATCCACCTCTTGACGGCCCGGACTCCGGGGTTGAAGAGGAAGGTATGGCCGACCATCAGGACGCGCTTCGCCGACGCGGCGGACCTTATCATCCCCGTGGCCTCCTCGACCGTCGTTGCGATGGGCTTTTCCACGAGCACGTGCTTGCCGGCGTCGAGGCATCTGCTGACCACCTCGTAATGGCCGGCTGCCGGGGTGGCCACCACCACCACATCGATGTCGGGAGAACCCGTAACCTCGTCGATGTCGGCGGTGGCCTTCACGGCCGGAAACCTTTGGGTTATTTTTCTCAAGGCCTCTTCGTCCCGGTCGCATACCCGCTCGACCCTCGCTTGGGGCAGCTCCTCGAAGATCCTCACGTAGTTCACACCCCACCTTCCGCATCCCACCACACCTACGTTAACCATGGCACCTGGTCCTCCCTGTTCCCGAATCATTCAACGACACCCTTTCTCACCGGCCCTTCCACCACCACCCTTTACCCTTCCACCGTCCGCCCCTTTTCCCCTCCACCACCACCTCACTTACCCTTCCACCGCCCCCTGGCCCCTTTACCCCCTGGCCCCTTTACCCCCTGGCCCCTTTACCCCCTGGCCCCCCTGGCCGCCTTCCCAGTT